>CADAGA010000051.1 GCA_902787275.1 Oscillospiraceae bacterium
AGCCGCGCCCTGCTCGAGCGCGTCATAGACCGCCATCAGATCACGGTAGAAAACGGACGTCGCGACCGCGTCCATGACGAGATGCGACACGTTGAGATACACGCCGCATTTACCGGTCGGGTCGGTGAAAAAACGCACGCGGAACGTCTCGCCCCGCAGGAACCGTAGCGGCTTCGCGGCGTCGGCATTGAAAACGGCTTCCTGCTCTTCGACCGTGTCAAAGTGCAGCACCTCGACCGGCGGCAGCTCACGGTTGGGAAGGAAAGACTGCGTTATGCCGCGGCGCGTCTTTTTGAACACGATGCGCAGACAGTCGTTGCGCAGGATCTCCGTCCGAAGCGCCTGCTCGAGCAGCGCAAAGTCCAGCGTGCGCGCGACCGCGAACGACGTCGGCACGTTGGTGACCTGCTTGTGCAGACTGTATTTGAGCATATAGACCATCGTCTTCTGCGACGGGATCAGATCGTATTGTTTCAAGGTGTTTTTTTCAGTCATTCGTACTCTCCGTTTGCTGCATTTATATCAAACCATTCTCCATTATACCTTATATCGATAGAAAAAGCAAGAAGAACGTCGAAAAAGAAAAACCGCTCCCGGAAAACCGGAAGCGGGATCGGTTGTTCTTGCGCGGCTACCTGCTCTTTTTGGCGTTCACGTAATCCTTGACGTCTCTGGCGAGCGCCTTGTCGACGAGCTTGATTTTCGACAGCAGATCCAGCGCGGTGACGATCGTTCTGAGCGTCCAATGCTCTGCACCGAACCACCGGATCAGCAGGTCGATCGCGGGATAAACCTCGCGCTGTCCCAGCAGCGCCTTGCCGGACAGGGCGAATTTGCTGTCGGCGTTGACCGTCTTGCAGCTGCCGAAGAACGTGCCGTATTCCACGTGCAGCTCATAGGCGGAATAGCGGTCGATCTCCACGCCGCCGAACGAAACGTCCGCGCTGCCCTGCCGGAACGCGGTGACGGGATAGGCGCCGATGACTTCAAATCGCGCTTTGCCGGTGTTCTTGTCCGTGCCGGTTTTGCGCAGCAGCGTTACGGCAAGGTTGCCGACGCGGTAGTTCTCGAACGACAGACCGATGCGGATCCTGCCGGTATAGAGCTTGTTTCCCGCGACGTTCATCGCCAGAAATTCCGAGATGTCAAGATCGAGCACCGACCAGACGTTGTCGTTGTCGGACAGATGCACGCCGTCGTATGCGCCGCGGTACGCCGCGTTGGGCGTGCCGTCGTCCGTGCGGTATGCGCCCTCCGGGATGGTCAGATAGTACAGACGCGTGGGATCGAGTCTGACGCCGAAACTGCCGTCCGGCGTATACAGATCGAACTTGCAGATGTTATCGGGATACGGCTTGCAGACGGCGGCGACCGCGTCGTTTGCCGTGCGGAACGTGATCTCCTTTGTGCTGTCATAGCTGCGGAACTGACGCTGGATCAGGATCTCGACCGTGCGGCACATGTATGTATCCGTGTCCGTGTCGTGCTTGAGCAGATCCTCGACGATCAGACCGATCGGCTCGGCGGCCGAGACCGAAACGCTCAGCGCGGAGAACGCTGTCAGAACGGCGAGCATCAGGGAAAGCACTTTTTTCATCGCTGTCAATCCTCCCGAAAAGATGGTTTATTATACCATTTTTTTGCATACGCGTCAATAGATGGATTGACAGTAAAACGGCGCTTTGCTATAATGGAAGCAACTGAAAAGAAAGCGAGGGATTCTCTTTGGATCATATCTATGAAGCAAAATGGATCACGTCGCCCGCGGCATGCGGCGAAGCGGTTTACGCGCTGGAAAAAACGTTTTCCGTCGAAAAAGCCGTGAAACGCGCGACGCTGCAGGCGTCCGCGCTCGGCGTATACGTTGCGCAGATCAACGGCGCGCGCGTCGGCGACCAGATCCTTTCGCCCGGCTGGACGGATTACCGGTACCGCGTGCAGTATCAGACGTACGACGTGACCGGACTGCTCGGCAAAGAGAACTGCATCTGCGCGCGCGTCGCGCACGGCTGGCGCATGCACCGCGGCGGCTGGCAGACCAACTGGGCCGGAAACAGCATCGCCTCGTCCGCGTCGGAAACGGCGTTTATTGCATCGCTGTTCATTGAATATGAGGACGGCAGCACGGATACGATCCTGACGGACGGGACGTGGGCTTGCCGCGAGACCGGCACGCGGATGGCAAATATGTACAACGGCGAGACGTTCGACGCGACGTTCTGCGAAACGTTCGTGCGTCCGGCAGCGGAAGCGGATTACTCGCCCAAGCTGCTGACGCCGCAGGAGAACGAGCCTGTGCGCGAGCAGATCCGCCTTTCCGCCGAGCGCGTGTTCACGACGCCGCAGGGCGACACGGTCATCGACTTCGGTCAGAACCTGACCGGTTACGTGGAGTTCTCGATCTGCGGCGAGAAGGGGCACAAGGCGTCTATCCGCTGCTTTGAGGTGCTGGACAAGGACGGCAACGTCTACGTCGAGAATCTGCGCGCCGCGCAGACGACGATCACCTACTACTGCGACGGCACACGCCGCACGTTCAAGCCGGAATTCACGTTCTACGGTTTCCAGTATCTGTGCCTGCACGACTGGCCGGAGGATGTAAAGGCAGAAAACTTTACGGCTATCGTGCTGTTTTCCGACATGAAGCGCACCGGATACTTTGAATGCTCTGACAAGGACGTCAACCGCCTGTTTGAAAACGTCGTCTGGGGACAGCGCGGCAACTTCGTCGACGTGCCGACCGACTGCCCGCAGCGTGACGAGCGTCTCGGCTGGACGGGCGACGCACAGGTGTTTGCCCGTACCGCATCCTATATCTACGACGTGCGCAAATTCTTCAAAAAGTGGCTGCGCGATCTGTCCTGCGGACAGCATGCGGACGGCAGCGTCGAGCACGTGATCCCGACGCTCGGCTGGATGAGCGGCGGCGCATGCGGCTGGTCGGACGCGGCGACGATCTGCCCGTGGCAGATCTACCAGACGTACGGCGACCGTGAAGTGCTGGTCGAGCAGTTCGCGTCCATGCGCAGCTGGGTGGACTATATGCGCACGCACAGCACCGGCGGTCTGTGGCTCGGCGGCGATCACTTTGCCGACTGGCTCAATCTCGACGGCGACGAAGCGGCGACGTCCAAGCCGTACCTGCAAAACGCCTATTTCCTGTATTCCAATTCTCTGCTGATCCGCACGGGCAAGCTTCTGGGGATCGATATGACCGAATATGAAGCGTGCTTCGACGAAACGCTCGCGGCGTTCCGCGCACGGTTTATCAAGGACGGCAAGATCACCGAAAACACGCAGACCGCGTGTGCCGAAGCGCTGGTATTCGGTTTCCTGAACGCGGAAGAACAGAAGAGCGTCGCCTCGCAGCTCGCTTCCCTCGTGGAGGAGTGCGGTCATCTCAAGACGGGCTTCCTCGGCACGCCGTATCTGCTGCACGCGCTGTCGGACAACGGCTACGGAAAGCTCGCGTACGATCTGCTGCTGCGGCACGAGTTCCCGGGCTGGCTGTACTCCGTGGACAACGGCGCGACCACGATCTGGGAGCATTGGGATTCGCGCAATCCGGACGGCTCGATGTGGGACGCTGGCATGAACTCGTTCAACCACTATGCCTACGGTTCGGTCGCACAATGGATGTTCGAGTGCGCGGCGGGTATCCGCCACGACGAGAAGGACGCGGGCTTCGCGCATGTCGTTTTCAGCCCGCTGACGGACAGCCGTCTGACGTACGTCAAGGCGTCCATCGACACGGTGCACGGCGTTTGCGCGTCCGAGTGGCGCGAGACGGACGGGGGATATACCTACACGTTTACCGTGCCCGAGGGCGTCACCGCGACGGTGCTGCTGCCCGGTGTCCGCGAGGAGATCGGCTCCGGCACGCACACCTACACGGTCTGATTTTATCAAGAATAACGCCGCCCGCAGACTTTACAGCCTGCGGGCGGCAGCTTTTTTACGATCGGGATCTGGCGGGGTGATATCCGGCACAAATGCGAGCGAAAGGCTTCCCTCGGGGGAAGCTGTCACGCGTCAGCGTGACTGATGAGGGAAAAGGTTGTTTTGTTATGTCACCTATGGTTGGCATCGATCATAAATGGTTTCCCTCATCCGACCTTGCTTCGCTCGGCAACTGTTTCGCTGCCGGCTCGGTCGGCGCTTCTGCCTGCAGAAGAGGCGTCCACCGGACGCCCGCGCCCCCCCAAGGGAAGGCTTTTTCGTCGGGCGTCGAGCACGCCAGATTCCGCTTTATGCGTCCGGAATGAACACCGTTGCGATCGTGCCGCCTCCGTCGCGGTGCGAGACGGTCAGCGTTCCGTCGCACAGGATCTCCAGACGGTCGGCGACGTTGCGCAGACCGACGTGTTCGTGCTTGTCCGGCGTTTCACCGTCGACGTCGATGTCGACGGTCTCCCCCTCGTTCACGCCGTCGTCCTCGATGACGACTTTGCTGCCGTCGTCCGTCTTGAACGACCGGATGCAGATATGCACGGGCGGTTTGCTGCTGTCCACGTTGTGCTTGACAGCGTTTTCGACAAGCGGCTGCAGCGTCAGCGCCGGCAGACGGAATGCCGTGTGCGGCGTGTCATATTCTACGAGCAGTTTATCGCTGAAACGCACCTGCTCCACGGACAGGTATGCACGCACGTTTTCCATTTCTTCGGAAAAGCGGATCGGCGTCTTGACGGACATCGACGAGAAGTTTGCGCGCAGATAGCTGTTGAAATCGTGGACGAGGTGTTTGGCGGTCTGCGGGTCGCTGTCGCACAGGTAATAGATCGACGTGAGCGTGTTGTGGATGAAATGCGGATGGATCTGGTTCAGCAGCGCCATCGTTCGCGCATCGCGCAGCTCCGATCTCTGACGGATCGTCCGGCGCACGAAGCTCACGCTGCTGACGTAGTCGCTGACCATGATACAGAGCATCAGGAATACGGCATACCGGGCCTTTCCGGTGGTGGCTGTGATGAGCAGATCCGCCACGCCGCAGATCGGGAAATAGGTCAGCCACAGCGTTTGCCGCCGGATCAGGATCAAAGAGAACATGATCAGCATCAGCACGCCGCTTTCCACCATCAGGTACGGGACGACGACCTGCAGCTCCACGAGCCCCATGAGCTGCAGCATGAGCGCGACAATGGAGGACAGAGTTATGACGATGGAGCAGATCCGTTCCGCAACGCCTTTTCTGTTTCGGCTCATCCCGATGATATACTGGATGATGAACACCGACATAACCAAAAAACTGACCATGTTATACATATAGACAGCTTTTGGCTGCAGGAGCGGCGTCTGCACCGAGTACAGCAGCAGCGTGACGATAGGCAGGCTGCTGATCTTCCAGACGCCTGCGGAGATGGTCAGGACCACCAGACAAAACAGTGATTGCTTGGTAAGATTGTCAAAGTCCGTGAACAAGGGGATCACGACCAGAGAAAGGCCGAGGATCAGACACAGTGAGCCCAGTATCAGCAGCGGCAGATCGGCTTTCAGCGTTTCGTAGATCACCCTGTCCAGCGGACAGACGCTGATCTCCGGTTCGGGTATGCCGCGAAAAACGGGCGTCAGCTGCACCTCGACCGTTTTGCTTGCATCGGAAGAGGACAGGCGCACGCACGCCCAGTACCGGCCGCTCGTGTGGACGAAGTTCTGCGAGCCTTCCTCGTAGACGTAGCGCGTTTCACGGCCGACGCGCACGGCGCAGTATTGGTGCGTGATGTTCAGCACGAGACAGTCGTCCGCCGCGAGGTTGGACGGCAGTTCGAACGTGTATGACCGGCGCACGCCGAGATAATTGTCGATCGTCTCTTCCTTGACCGGACAGTCCGCAAGCGTGATCCGTGTCGCGCCTGCGGCCTCCTTGCGGAAAACGATGCTGTCGTCCTCCACAAGCCGCCCGTAGCACAGGATGACCGCGGCCAGCATCAGGACAAGCGTGAAGCTCTCGAACCAGCGTAACCGTTTCATTGCATCAACCCCCGCACAGGATAGCGCAGTGCGTTCAGTTCCCGATGCAGCGCGGATTCGTCAAGGGGCTTGAGCAGAAAACCGCTCGCGTGCAGCCGCCATGCGCCCGGCATGTAGTCGGCAAAGGCGGTCAGAAAGATGATGTTGACGCGCGGGTAGAGCGCGGACAGCTTGGCGGCGAGCGTCAGCCCGTCCGTCTGTCCGAGCCGGATGTCGAGGAACGCAATGTCCACGAACGTGTCATTCGCCCATTCGAGCGCCGCGTCCGCCGTGCGTGCGCCGTAGATCTGCGCATTCGGCAGCACGCGTGCGATCGTGTCCATCGTCCCCTTGAGGATGATCGCTTCGTCGTCCACGACCAGAACCGTCGGACGTCTGTCCGGCGGCGAGACCGTGGCGAGCAGCTCCGCCGGCTCCACGCCCAGACACTCCGCCAGGCGCGGGAGCATGTTGATATCGGGCAGCCGTTCGCCGGTTTCCCAGCGCGTGACCGTCGGCTGTGAAACGTACAGCAGATCCGCCAGCTGCCGTGCTGTCATGTTTTTCTCCGTTCGCAGCTTTTTGAGGAGCGATCCGAATGAATTGTTCGCTTGCATAGTCGATCCATCTCCTGATCCGAAAGAACATTTCTTTTAAAAGGTGGACTATATAATAATTATACTTGATTTCCTCCTGCGATTCAAGTGGCAATACCGCGTTTGTATGCGACCTCTTGCGCAGGAAAAATCGATGTGTTATACTGGAACAAAAGCATGAGAGGAGCGCAGAATATGGAAACGTTCAAACAATGGGCAAAGCAGCCGCCGATGGGCTGGAACAGCTGGGACTGTTTCGGCGCTGCCGTGACGGAACGGGAGCTGCTGGCAAATGCGGAATACATGGCGCAGAACCTGAAGGCGTACGGCTGGGAATACGTCGTTTGCGATATCCAGTGGTACGAGCCGAAGGCGCAGGGACACATCTACAAAAAATTCACCGAGCTCGAGATGGACGGCTACGGCCGTCTGCTGCCGGCGGAGAACCGTTTTCCGAGCGCGGCGGGAGGCAAAGGCTTCCGCCCGATCGCGGACAAGATCCACGCATTGGGACTGAAATTCGGCGTGCATCTGATGCGCGGCGTGCCGCGTCAGGCGGTTGCGCAGAATCTGCCGATCCTCGGCAGCGACAAGACGTGCCGCGACATTGCGCATCCGTTCTCCGTCTGCCCGTGGAATACCGACATGTACGGCGTGCTGGACTGTCCGGACGCGCAGCTTTACTATGATTCCGTGGTCGCGCAGCTTGCGTCGTGGGGCGTGGACTTTATCAAATGCGACGACATCTGCGTCACGGAGTTCCGCAAGTGGGACAACCCGTATACCGCCGACTACGAGATCGAGATGCTGCGGCATGCCATCGACCGCTGTGGCAGAGAGATCGTGCTCTCGCTCTCGCCGGGACCTGCGCCGCGCGACAAGGCGGCGCACCTCGCGGCAAACGCCAACATGTGGCGCATAACGGGCGACTTCTGGGACGAGTGGAGCGCGCTGCACAGAATGTTCGACAAGTGCCTCGAATGGCAGGGCGTCGCGCAGCCGGGCGCATACCCGGACTGCGATATGCTGCCCGTGGCGATGCTGATCGACTCCGACCCGAGCCGCCCGCCGATCCACCGCTGGACGCGCTTCACCGAGGCGGAGCAGGTGACGATGCTGACGCTCTGGGGCATCTGCAGAAGCCCGCTCATCATCGGCGGCGACATGCCGACGTTCGATGACTTTACACTGCGTCTTCTGACGAACGGGGACTATTTGCAGATGTACCGCACCGTGCACGGCGCGCGACAATACCTGCGCAGGGAGAAGAACGGCAGGGGAACGATCCTCTGGCTCGCCGAGGGCGACGGTTGCAAGTACCTCGCCGTGTTCAACACGGACGACAGACCGCATCGCATCCGCGTGCCGCTTTCGGAAATGCTGATGCCGGATACGGCGTATACGCTGTTCGACGTCTGGGCGGGCAAAACGCTCGGAGCGCATCGGAATGCGGCCTCCGTTCCGGTCGAACCGCACGGCGCCGTGCTGCTGCGGATTGATTGATAAAAAAGTGTTGCAATTACTCTGTTAATATGCTATAATACTACAAATCGTCTTTCGCAAGAAAGAAACAGAGGAGAGGATACAAATGGTTATGTCAGCAAACGTCATGATCATCATCGCGATCGTGCTGTATCTGGGCATGATGATCACCATCGGCGCTGTCACGTCCAGAAAAAACAAGAACACCGACGATTTCTATCTCGGCGGCCGCAAGCTCGGTACGCTCGTCACCGCCATGAGCGCCGAGGCGTCCGACATGAGCAGCTGGCTTTTGATGGGTCTGCCGGGCGTGGCGCTGATGACCGGTCTTGCCGAGGCGTCGTGGACGGCGATCGGCCTTGCAATCGGCACGTATGTCAACTGGCTGATCGTGGCAAAGCGCCTTCGTCTGTACTCCGAGCGCATTGGCGCGGTGACGCTGCCCGAATTCTTCACCAAGCGTTTCGGCGACAGCAAGAACGTGTTGTCCCTGATCGCCGCGATCATCATCATTATCTTCTTCATCCCCTATGCGGCGTCCGGCTTTGCCGCCTGCGGCAAGCTGTTCTCGTCTCTGTTTGACATGAACTACATGACCGCTATGCTCGTCAGCGCAGCCGTGATCGTGCTGTACTGTACGCTCGGCGGCTTCCTTGCTGCGTCGACGACCGACCTGATCCAGAGCATCGTTATGACGTTTGCGCTGATCGCCGTGCTCGGACTCGGCGTCTACAAGGCCGGCGGCTTCGGCGAAGTGATCAATAACGCCAAGGCGATGGAAGGCTACCTTGACGTGTTCAAGGGCTTCAACGTCGCTACCGGAGAGATCGGCAGCTACGGTGCGCTTCCCGTCGTTTCGACGATGGCGTGGGGTCTGGGCTACTTCGGCATGCCGCACATTCTGCTGCGCTTTATGGCAATCAATGACCCGAGCAAGCTGAAAACGTCCCGCCGTGTCGCGTCCGTCTGGGTCGTGATCTCTATGGCAGTGGCGATCCTGATCGGCGTCGTCGGCTACAGCCTGATGAAGGACGGCGTCGTCGGTCCGTATGCAAACGGTTCCGAATCCGAGCGGATCATCATTGATTTCTCCAGATTCATCAGCGGCAAGGGCGCCATCGCCGCGTTCGGCGCAGGCGTGTTCCTGTCCGGTATTTTGGCGTGCACCATGTCCACCGCGGACTCGCAGCTGATTGCGGCGTCCTCGAGCGTGACGCAGGACATCATCGTCAATATGAGCAAAAAGACCCTGTCCGACAAGACGCGCATGATCATCGCCCGCGTTTCCGTTATCTTGATCGCCGTGATCGCCGTATTCTTCGCGCGTGATCCGGGTTCCTCCGTGTTCCGCATCGTGTCCTTCGCATGGGCAGGCTTCGGCGCGGCGTTCGGTCCCGTGATGCTGTTCGGTCTGTTCTGGAAGCGCATGACCAAGTGGGGTGCACTGGCCGGCATGGTCAGCGGCGGCGCCATGATCTTCCTGTGGAAATTCGTGATCGCCAAGGCAGGCGGCGTGTTCGCCATCTACGAGCTGCTGCCCGCGTTCCTGACGGCGTGCATCTTCATCGTGGTCGTGAGCCTTCTGACGAAGAAGCCCGACGACGAGATCACCACCGTCTTCGACGACGTCAAAGCGAGCATCTGAACCTGAAAAAACAAGCAGGACTGCCACGTTTCGTGACAGTCCTGTTTTTCTTTACGTCAGAACGAGAGCTGCATCCCGTCGTACGCTGCGCGGACGTGAAATGTGTTCAGGATGCGTTCAGTTTCATCCGGCGGCGCGTGCAGCGTGCGCGAAAAATGCGACGCGACGATCCTGCCGCCGGGCGCGAGCATTTTCTGCGCCTCGATCTCGCGCACCATCATGCGCAGCATCGGGATCGTGTTGTGTTCAAAAATGCGCCAGTCA
>CADAGA010000052.1:0-1207 GCA_902787275.1 Oscillospiraceae bacterium
CCGTCGGAACGTTACGGTCTTGCCGCCCGCTTCGGTCGCGTGGATGGCAACGTAGTTTTCGTTGATATACAAGACGTCGTCCGTCCCGAGATACAGATGCACGCCGTTCTCGCGGCAGAACGCGCGCAGCTCGGCAACGGTGAACGACTTGTGCGCCGAGGAATTCAAAAGGAACGGCACGTGCGAGCGGCGGCAGGCAGCGACGCTTCGGCGCAGACCCTGCGTCCTGATCCCCGTCATGAAGATCACCGCCTTGTAGCGTCCGGCCACGGCGTCGAAGTCGCTGACGTCGTACAGATCGTACGGCGCGCCCAGAAAGCCGAGCGCTTTTCTCTGGTTGTAGATCGCGCCGGTCAGCGCGCTGTCGGTCATGAATTTGTACGCGCTCTCGTCGATGAACACGGCGACCTCGGCGATCGAGGCGCGGTTCGGCTTGCGAAGGGAATCGGCATAGATCGCGCGGAACGCCTGCATCTCCCGCATCAGGTCGGGATCGTCGTACCACCCGCCCCACATGTCGAACCACCAGAAGCCGTTGCCCTTGACGAGCTGGCGGCTGAACGACTTGCGCAGCATGGCGACCGACGTCTGCTTGTCGGCGATCGGATGCCAGATCGGCGCCGTCATGATGCGCTGCGGATCGGTTTCCGGCGCGCAGTCGCCCAGAAGCCGCGTCAGATACGTGCGCACGTCGCACTCCTGCAGGCAGGCCTTGCCGTGCAGGCGCACGGAATCGGCGGCGTACATCTCCGTCCAGTCGGCGTCGGCGTCGCGCACGCCGACGTAGGAATTCGGCGAGCAGATAAAGTCGATATCGTCGCATCTGAGCAGCCACCGCAGTCCGTGCGTGCCGTGCAGCTGCGAGGACACCTCGAGCGCGTAGCCGTAGAACGTGCCGACGACCACGTGACCGCCGGACGCCTGCTTCGCCGTGTGCGCGAAAAACGCGACGTCGTCCGCGACGGCAAAGCTCGCGTATTCGAGATACCGGGCGAGATACTCCGAGCCGTGCCGCGCGCCGCGCTTGCGGAGAAGCGACAGGTCGGGCAGACCGGTATACGGGGTATCCGGATAGTACGTCCGCAGGAACGCGGAAAAGCCCGCCTCCGCCGCAGGCGACAGACCGCCGTTCATGTCGAAGTGGAACCACTCCTCCGTGTTGCCGCCCGCGATCTGGTAGCCGACGATGTGATCGGCAAAGTCGCTC
>CADAGA010000052.1:1277-13322 GCA_902787275.1 Oscillospiraceae bacterium
AAATGCGCGCAGCATTTCCGCGGTATCCTCCCGCCACTTCTGCGAATAGAGCGATTCGCGCTTTCCCGTCCCGTCGAGCAGACCGGCGTTTTCCTCGATCCACCACAGCGGCGCGGACAGATTGACGCGCGGGAAGATCATCGCGTTCGGACAGGCCGCAAGGATCCTGCGCACGGACGCGTCGAACACGGAATAATCCGGCTTGTCCTTCTCGTCAAAGATCCCCTTGCTGAACGGCGTCAGTCCGTCGGTCACGCTGATCCAGCGTCCGGCGAACAGCGTCGGCATGGAGAACAGCACGTAGCCCGCGTCGGCGAACTGCCCGTAGCGCGCGTATCCCTCGAGGTACGTCATGTATGCCGCGGCGGGGATCGGCTCGCCGTTTACAAACAGCGTCGGCACGCCGCCGTGATCCTTTACGCACGAACGGACGGGCGCGTCCCCGGGCGAAGGCTCGACCCTGCCGTACGAAACGGACAGCGGCGCGTCGTCCGGCAGCCGGTACAGCTGCAGACCGTAAGAAAAGAGAGTCATCAAGGAAAGATACAAGGCGATCACCTTTTGCACCATGGCGTTATTCCCCTGCCTGCGTGCCGCACAGTCCGATGTCCGCGGCGTACGGCTTCATGCCGTCGATGCAGATCGCGGCGACCTCGGCGACCGTCATGCCGAGCATCTCGCAGCCGCGCGCGATCAGCTCGCGGTCGCACTTGGCGGCGAATTTCTTGTCCTTGAACTTCTTCATGAAGCTCTTCGTCTCCAGATCGGTGATCCCCAGCGGGCGCATGCGCGCGCACGCCTGGATGATGCCCGTCAGCTCGTCCACGGTGAACAGGCTTTTTTCCATGTCCGTCTCGGGCTTTACGTCCGTGCAGATCCCGTAGCCGTGGCTGAGGATCGCGCGCACGTCCTGCGGCGCGACGCCCGCCTCCAGCAGCGGCTGCTCGGTGTGCTGCAGATGCTCCTCGGGGTACTGTTCGTAGTCATAGTCGTGCAGGTACCCGACCGCCATCCAGTGCTCGCGGTCGGCGCCGAAATGATCCGCCATCGCGCCCATCGCGTACATCACGTTCTTCGCGTGCAGACGCAGATGCGCCTCGGTCACCTTGGAATCGTTCAGTTCTTTTGCCCTCTCGAGCGTGAGCATATCGCATTTCCCCTTCCGTCGTTTCGTTTTACGGGGATATTGTACCATAGCCGCCGCGGTTTTGCAATTCCCGTTCATGCCGACGCGGCGCAAAAAACAAAAAAAGATCGGGAAAACCGTTGTGCATATCCGGATTTTGTGGTATAATGACTTCGATTTTTTCCGCGGAGCGTGACAGATGAAAAAACGTTTGCATATCCCGGACCCGGTACCGCTGCTGACCGGCAAATACAGCCTTTTGCTGCTGACGCTGCTGAATGCGGCGCTGGCATGTCTGGTCGCCGTTCTGTCGAACCGCTGGCAGTATCTGGGGTGCACGTTCGCAAACAAGGATTTCATGACGTTTTACCTGATCGACTACCGCGTCGGATTCGTCTCCCGCGCACTGATCGGCTCCGTCGTGTACCTGTTCACGAAGCATCCGACGGTCGGGATGATCTCGACCGCGCTGACCGTGACGGCGCTGCTGTCGCTGCTGCTGTTCGCGCTCCTGCAGGCGCAGATCGTCCGCAAAACGCTGCAGCGCAAGGATCACGCGGCGCTGCTCGCGTCCTACCTGTTCTTTCTCAACGCCATCTTCTGGTGCAACACGTTCGAGTGGATCGGGATGCTGGACGTTTTCATGACGCTTCTGGCGCAGTTTTATCTGTTCTTCGCGGAGCGGAAACGGTCGCTCGCGTTCGCGCTCGCGCCGGTCGTCTGCTTCCTCGGACTGATGGTCCACACCGCGTTCTTCTGCGTGTATTTTCCCGTCGTCGCGGCGATCCTGTGGTTCGAGCTGCTGCGCCGGGGGAAGCCGCAGGCCGCGCGCGTGTGCCTGTTCGTCGTTACGTGCGCCGTTTCGGTCGCGCTGTTCATCCTGTTCACCTTCTTTGCGCAGAAGTTCGTGCGCATCGGCTGGGATGAGCTGCTCGCGCTGATGCGGGAAAAATACGACGGCAAGATCTTCGAGAATTATTTCAGCTACTACCTGTACGGCGTGGACGAGGTCAAGGATTACACCGCGCACTCGACGAAGGAGCTGCTGCCCTTCCTGTTCCGCTCGCTCTCGGCGGATGCGTTTACCACGCGCGCACGAGCGGCAACCGCGCGATCGCCTATCTCGGCTTCTTCGCTCCGCTCGTGATGCTGTTCCCCTCGCTGAACTTTTCCGACGACAAGAACCGTTTCTTCTCTCTGATCCTTCTCGCGCAGTATATGCTGCTGCACTATATCACGACGCAGACGGACGATTTCTTCCTCCCCTGCGCCGCAGCCGCGCCGGCAAAGAAGCTGTCGCATTACGAGTCCGAGCGTCGGGCGCAAAGGCTGCGCCGCGTGCTGCAGCTCGGCACTGCCGCGGCTCTTGCGTTCACCCTTGCCGGGTACCGTTTTCTGTAATAACGTATTTCAAAAAGGAAGTGCATAAACCATGAAAAAAACCATTTGTCTGCTGCTGTGCGTGCTGTTCGTCCTGCCGACGGTATTCTGCGCGCAGGCGCGTGAAAAGAGTGCCGACGGAACGCTCAGTCTGATCGCCTACAACGTGTCGGGCATCCCGCTGGTCGGCGATTTCCAGGGCTCGACGTTCACCACGACGAACGACCGCGCCCGCCGCATCGGCAGACTTCTCAACGCGACGGACGTCGATTTCATCGGCACGGAGGAGGACTTCAACGGCCACAAGTACCTCGCCGCGGAAATGACGAATTACCCCTACCGCAGCTACAGCAGCGGGGGTCTGGCGCAGGGACAGGGTCTGAACGTCTTTTCGCCTCATCCGCTGTATAACGTGCAGCGCGTCAAGTGGGACAAGGAATACGGCTACCTCTCCGGCTCGATGGACGCGATCTCGAACAAGGGCTTCATCTACTGTCTGATGCAGCTGTCGGACGATCTGTTCATCCACGTCATCAACGTGCACATGGACGCGGGCTACGATCCGCTGTCCATCAAAGCGCGCGTGAGCAACTTCCGTCAGCTCGCCGACTTCATCGAAACCGAGCTCGACGACGGCCGCGCGGTGATCGTGCAGGGCGACTTCAACTACAAGTTCAAGCGCCTGCTCAAGGATGATCTCTACGGCAACCTGCTGGAGCCGACGGGACTGCGCGACGTCTGGGCGGAGCTGGAAAACGACGGTCTTTACGACCAGTCCGCGCCCGGCTTCAAGCTGAGCGATCCCGGCGACGAGCTCGACCGCATCCTCTACCGCAGCGGCGAGGATATCGAGCTGACGCCCGTGTCCAAGACGATCCCCGAGCTCAAGGGCGAAAAGGGTGAAACGTACACCGATCACGACCCGATGCTCACGCAGTTCCGCTACACGCGCAAATCCACTCTGCCCGCGCCGGACGCGCTGCGCGAACCGGTCGCCGAAAAAGAATCGGTCCTCGCGCTCAAGGAGGCCGGCTGGACAGTCGTGCGCTTTTTCCAGTTCCTGATCGGCCTGGCGACGGAGCTGCCCTACGTGATCGTACAGGGCATCGATCTGCTTATCAACGGAAAACTTCCGTAAAAGAATACTGACCGCCTGCGCCGGTTCGTCCGACGCGGCGGTCGTTGTTTTTTTGTTGTTTTTGCCGAAAATGTATGTACATTTGCGTCGTTTTATGGTATGCTTAATCAATAAGACTCTATATTATAGAAAGGCAGAGACCGAACTTGTCTGATCCGACACACGAATTCCGACCTATTCTGCGCTTTGCCGTCTGCTCCGATATCCACATGCAGTCCCGTGACGACGAACGCGCCGCGCGCCTGCGCCGCTTTATCCGCGGGGTTTATGCCCGCGCCGCCGAGGACAGTGCTTACCCGGGCGTCGATGCGCTGCTGTTCTGCGGGGATCTGACCGATTTCGGCAAGCGGGAGCAGATCGCGGACTTCTGGCAGACCGTGCAGGAGGAGCTGCATCCCGGAACGCAGGTGCTGTCCGTGCTCGCAAAGTGCCACGACAACTGGAGCGAGGGACGCGACAGCCCGAAAACCGGACTCGCCGATTACCGCGCGATCACCGGACTGCCGACGAGCTTCATGCGCGTGATCGGCGGCTGCCCCTTCGTCGGCGTTTCGACGAGCGAGCAGACCGGCGTCTATTACGACGAGAGCCAGCGCGATTGGCTGCGCAGGGCGCTCGACGACGCCGCACGGCAGTGCCCCGGAAAGCCCGTCTTCGTCCTGCAGCACGAGCACGTCTGCGCGACCGTTTTCGGCAGCATGCCCGAGGACGGCTGGGGCAACGATTTCTTTCAGGATATTTTCTATGACTACCCGCGGATCGTGCATTTTTCCGGCCATTCGCACTATCCGCTCAACGACCCGCGATCGGTCTGGCAGGGCGCGTTCACCGCGATCGGCACCGGCGCGCTGAGCTACGCAGAGCTGACCGCGGACGGGACGCGGAAGCTCCATCCGCCCGGACACGAGACCATCGCCCAGGGCTGGATCGCCGAGCTGGACGCGCAGAACGTCCTGCGTCTGCGCGGGTATGATTTCCTATCGGACACGCTGCAGTGTGCGTATACGCTCGATCTGTCCGATCCGCCGCACACGTTTTCCTGTACGCCGCAGAGCGCGCGCGCACGCGCCGTACCGCCTGCATTCCCGCCGGACGCGGCGGTGCAGGCAGAACGCGACGCAGACGGCCTTTCGATCACGGTTCCGCCCGCATATTGCGGCGACGGCGCACCCGTCGTGCTGTACCGCGTCACGCTCGCCGGCACGGACGGCGGCGTCCTGCACCGGAGTGTCCTGTTCCCCCCGTACTGGCATGCCGGCGAATCTCCGCTTCGTACGACCGTCCCCTGTCCGCAGGGAGATTTCCGCATACAAATCCTTGCCGAAAACGCCTACGGCGCGGCAAGTGAAATATTAACAAAGGAGATGCATGACGATGGGACTTAAACAAAAGCTTTCCGACTTCAAGTACCGCGTCACACACAACCCCTCGTTCACGCTGCGCGAGCAGCTCGGTTATGCCAGCGGTATGTTCGGCAACGCGATGGGACAGGACTGCGTGCTGACGTACTCCGACAAGTTCAACCGCGACTTCATGAACATCCGCCCGGCGCATCTGGTGGCGATGGGCAACGCCACCACGATCCTGAGCTTCCTCGTGCCGCCGATCGCCGGCACGCTGCTCGACCGTCCCACGCGCGAGGGCAAGATGAGCAACACGAAGAAGATCCTGCTGCTGACGCCGCTGCCCTTCGCCGTGACGTCGATGATGCTGTTCTTCGTTCCGTCCGGCAGCCCGATCATCAACCTCGTGTGGTCGTTTCTTTTCACCGTCCTGTTCACGGCGGTCGACGCGTTCTTCGACATGGCGCTGAGCACCATCTCGCTGCGCATGACGACCAACCCCAACGACCGCAAAAATTTCTATACGATCTCGTCGCTTGCCGCGACGCTCGGCTCGATGCTGCCCGGATGGATCCTGCCGATCATTGTCCAGCGCTTTACGAGCGCCAACGATCAGAGATGGGCGTATTTCTTCGTCGCGCTGGTCTTCTGCGTCCTGGGCGTGAGCTCGATGTCCGCGCCGTACTTCACACTCAACGAAAAGGTAGGCAATATCAAGGTCAACGAATCGGAAAAGATCGAATGGAACCGCCAGACGATCTCCGCGATCTTCCACAACAAGCCGTACGTCGTCTACCTGCTGGCGACGATGTTCGAGACGATCCGCAAGGTGACGTACGATCTGCTGCCGTTCCTGTATCAGAACACCTTCAACGATTACGGCATGAAGGCGATCATCGACATGATCAGCGGCACGCTCTCGTATGCCGGTCTCGCGCTCGTGCCGGCGCTCGGCGGAAAGATCTCGGCACGCACCATGCTGGTCAGCGGCCACGTCTACACGGGTTTCTTCTACGTGCTGATCAGCGCGATCGCCAGAAAGAAGAACTTTGCACTCGACCGCATCCGCAAGCTGCGCTACGTGGTCGGCGCGATGATCGGTCTCGCCGGCATGCCCAACTCCGGCATGACCGCGGCGCAGAGAGTTCTCGTCGCGGATTCCACGGACTACATGGAGTGGTACTCGCAGAAACGCTGGGGCAAGCCGATCCGCAGCGACGGCATGCTGCTGGCTGTCGGCAGTATCATCAGCCACGTCAATATCCTCACCCGCAAGAACATCAAGGAGATCTCTCTGAATGCCATCGGCTACAAGAGCGGCATGCAGGACGCGTCCGGCAAGGCGGTCAACGTCGTGCAGAGCGACAGAACGCTGCAGGGCATCTACTGGATCGTCGCGATCTGCGGCATGGTCGGCAACTTCGTGCCGGCGATCATCTACTCTCTGGACAGATACACCGGCAGCCGCAAGAAAGCCGTCGAAGCCGAGCTCGCCGAGATGCGCGCAAACCGCGTCGGCGAAATGATGCAGGAAATGCGCGAGGAATTCCCCGACACGGCCGATGCGCCTGATGCGGCGGAAGCGGAAGAACCCGCGACCGAAACCGAAGAATAAAAACAAAACAGAAAGGCAAAACCGATGACCAAACATACAATTCTGCTGATGCTGCGCACCATGCTCTGCTTTCCCCTGTCGCTCCTGCTGCTGATCGGCGCCGGCGTTCCGGCAAAAACGCAGCAGCTTGAGCGCGAAAAAGCCGTTCTGGCGGAAACGGAAAAGGATTTCGTTCCCGTGTTCCGCTTCGCGGTCGCGTCCGACGTCCACGTCAAGGACGCGTCCGATCCGCGCAACGCCGAGCGGTTCGCGCAGATGTTCCAGACGGCTTACCGCTACGCCGACGCGCACGAGAGCTACCGTTCGCTCGACGCCGTGCTGCTGGCGGGCGACATCGTCAACAACGGCGCGGACGAGGAATACGACGAGCTCAACCGCGTCGTGCGCGAGAACCTGCGCGAGGGTACGCAGTTCATCACGATCATGGGCAACCATGAATTCCGCGTCGGCGGACACGAGGGATACCTGCGCAACATGGGCGGCACGCTCGACAAGCACGTCGTCGTCAAGGGATTCCATATCATCGGCCTGTCTCCGAAGGAAGGCACCAAGCACTCACTGCGCCAGCTTTTCTGGCTGCACGAGCAGCTGCGTCAGGCGAAGGCGGACGACCCCGAAAAGCCGATCTTCACCATGCAGCACGGCCACATCTGGAACACCGTTTACGTCAGCCGCAGCTGGTTCACGCACGCGTCCGTCTATCTCAACGCAATCTACACGCAGTATCCGCAGGTCGTCAATTTCTCCGGCCACTCGCACGGCCCCGTCAACAATCCCCTTTCCGTCTGGCAGAGCGGCTACACGCTCTACGGCACGGGTACGATGAACTACCTGGAGATGGAGGACGACATCAGCGACAACACCGTCCCCGAGGGCAGCGAGAACGCCGCGCAGTACACGATCGTCGAAGTGGACGCGAACAACCGCACGCGTCTGATGCCCTTCAATATCCTGACGAACGACTTCTTCAAAACGCCGACGCAGACGGACGATCCGGACAGACAGCTCGTCTACTTCGTGGAAAAGCCTTCAGACCGCAGCACGTTCGCCTACACCGCCGCGCGCAAAAAGACGAACGGCAAGCCGTGGTTTGAGGACGGCGCATCCGTGCGCGTCACGGGCGTGACGGACACGACGGCGCAAGTGACGTTCGACCAGGCACAGGACAGCGTGTGCGTCTACGGCTACCGCATCACGGCGACCGACAAGGCGAGCCCGCGCAAACCGGCAGCCGAAAAAGAGATCTATTCGGAATATTACTTTGAGCCCATGCCGCAGACGCTGACGTGTACGCTCGAAGGTCTCAAGGCAGGCCGCGACTACACCGTGCAGGTCGTCCCGCTCAACGTCTGGAACCAGGCGGGCGGTGCGATCACGGCGGAATTCCGAACGAATGCACAAGAATAACAGGAGAAAAGGTATGTTTGAACGATTCGATCCGAAACAAAACATGGCGCTGGTGCACCACTATATCACGAGCATGGTCGACCCGGCATTCGACAACCTGCCCTACTGGCTGCTGCTGCCGAACAAAAAGCCCGCCGAAGCCGCGCATTGCCGCGTGGACGACGCGGAGCTGGTCGGTTCGTGGTACGAGGGACTCGTCGCGGCGATGCAGATGCTCTCGACGACCGACGGCGACGACGTGAAGCAGTCGCTGCGCCGGCATCTGATGCGCTCTTGGGGCGAGCACGGTCTGCGCTTCTGCGAGCCGTATCCGTGGACGCATACCGTCCATTCCTCGTTCCACGAGATGGGCTACATCCTGCCCGCGCTCAACCTCATCACCGAGGAATACCCCGACGATGAAGAAGCCGAAAAACGCACTTCCGAGCTGGTGCGCGGCATGCGCTCCCTCGTGATCGAGCGCAAGGTGCGCACGTTCTGGTCGGGCGACTTTCCCGAGCCGGAACCGATCTATGAATTCCCCAACGACGTCTATCTCAAGGACGGCGGCTTCGATCTGACCCGCCACACCGGACGCGGCGAGCAGTCGATCCGCAACGCGCTGATGCTGCCTGCGCTCGCGCGGCGGTATGAGCTGAAAAAGGACGAGGTCGCGCTCGATCTGGCGATCGGTCTTGCGAACTACGTGCTCGGCCCCTCGCGCTATTTCAACTACAAAATGGAATTCTTCGGCCACGTCCACTCGGCGGCATGGTTCGCTTACGGCCTCATTTATCTCGGCCGTCTGATCGAAAACGACATCTATATCGAAAAAGGACGCGCGATCTACGACTATATCCGCTCGATCTCCTCGTCCTTCGGCTGGGTGCCGGAATACGCGCAGTGGCATCCGATGGAGGAGGAGCACTGCGAGACGTGCTGCGTGCGCGACATGATCATCTGCGCGCGCGAGCTGACGAAGTGCGGCTTTGCGCAGTACTGGAACGACGTCAACCTGTTCTCGCGCAACCAGCTCGTCGAGAACCAGGTGCGCTACACGGGATACGTGACCGTGGACAACTCGAAGCCGGACGAATGCGGCATCACCTACCGCGACATCGACAAGCGCATGCTCGGCGGCTTTACCGGCGGCAGCGTGCCGAATTCCATCTCGCTGTCGCGTTTCCGCTCGATCGCGGGCTGCTGCGTCGGCACCGCGCCGACCGCGCTGAAAACCGTCTGGGACAGCGCGATCACCGAGGAGAACGGCGCGTTCATCGTCAACGTCCCCTTTGACCGCGAGACGGACGAGGTCGTGCTGACGAGCCTTCTGCCGAACGAAGGAAAGCTGCTTCTGACCGCAAAGACCGCGTGCAGAGCCGGTTTCCGTCTGTACGACTGGATGGGCGCCTCTCCCGTCCTCACGCTCGGCGGCAAAACGCTGCCGACGGCGGACGGCTTCGCGATCGCCGACCTGCAGGAAGGCGACGTGCTGGAGCTGGCGTTCAGCGTGGACACGGTCGAAAAACACGAAACGGTGCGCGGGACGGACTTCACGGTCTCGTGGCGCGGGTGCGACGTCGTGGCGCTCTCGCCGCAGGGCGAGCACGTGCGGCTCTACCAGCGCGACCTGTCCGTGCCGAAATACTACCCCACCCCCGACGACGTGCAGTACACGGGCGCCGTCAACTACGGTCCGACACAGCAAAAAGAAATAAAGGCCGGTGAAAAGAAATGAAGAAGAAAAAGAACAGGGCAAAGAAGCTGCTGATCGGCTCCGCCGCCGTGGGCGCGGCGTTCGCCGGTCTGTGCGGTCTGGTCCACTACGAGATCTTCGACAGAAAGGCGACCATCCCGACGCGCGCCTTTGAAAGCAACAAATCCAAGATCGAGGGTCCGCCGCTGCCGCCCGATCCGCGCGAAGCGTGGCTCAAGGAGCAGACGTTCGAGGAACATACGATGCAGAGCGCGCTCGACGGCACGACGCTGCAGGGCTACTATCTCCCCGCCGATACCGTGAGCGACCGTTTCGTCGTCTGCTCCCACGGCTACCGCAGCCGCGGCAAGCGGGAATTCCGCCTGATGACCAAGTTCTACCACGACAAGGGCTACAACGTCCTGCTGGTCGATCACCGCGCCAGCGGCGAAAGCGACGGCAGACGCATCACCTTCGGTATGAAGGAAAGCGCCGATCTGCTGCAGTGGATCGACTGGGTGCGCGATGAGAAATGCGCCGACGCGCAGATCGTGCTGCACGGCGTCTCCATGGGCGCCGCGACGGTACTGCTGCTGAGCGACCGCGAGGAGATCCTGCCGAACGTCAAGTTCATCGTCGCCGACTGCGCCTATACCGGCGTCGTCGACGAGTTCCGCGGCGTGCTGGAAAAAGCGCATATTCCTCACCGCGCGCTGATCGCCGGCGTCGACGCAGTCAACCGCGTCTCGTCCGGTTTCTCGCTGCACGCGGTATCGCCCAACGAAAGCGTCAAGCACGCGGTCGTTCCGATCCTGTTCATCCACGGCAAGAGCGATACGTTCGTGCCCACGCAGATGTCGCGCGAGAATTACGCCGCCTGCACGACGGAAAAGGATCTGCTGCTGGTGGACGGCGCTGCGCACGCGAGCAGCTATCCGACCGATTCCGCCGCTTACGAAGCGAAGCTGGAAAAATTCATGGACAAATACGTGGATAAAGAAACCGTATGAGTAAGAAGATCGTCGTTGCGGGCGCAGGCCACGGCGGCATTGCCGCAGCCGCGCTGCTCGCGCGCAAAGGATTCGACGTGACGCTCGTCGAGCAAAACGAAGAAGCGTCCCTCGGCTACGACTGGCGCGACTGCATCCAGCTCTCCTGTTTCGAGGAAACGGGACTGGAACCGCCGCCGCAGTCGGAGCTGGAGCCGCTGCGCAATCTGAGCTATTTCAACCCGCGCAAAACGGTGTGCATCCCGCCGCGCAAGGAGTGCTCGTCCGTCTCCATGATGATCGAGCGCAAGTTCCTCGTGCAGCATCTGCTGCGTCAGGCGCGGGAAAGCGGCGCCGAGCTGCGCTTTTCCTGCCGCGCGAAGGGCGCGATCACAGAGGGCACGCGCGTCACCGCGCTCGAAACGGACGACGGCGTGCTGCCGTGCGATCTGCTGATCGACGCGGCCGGGATCGACTCCCCCGTGCGCAAAAGCCTGCCGGCGGAATGCGGCGTGCTGCGCGAGATCGCACCCGAGGACACGCTGTTCACCTACCGTGCGCTGTATGAGGACACGGGCGAGAGCGCCGATATGCCGATCTACAGCGCCTACTTCTTCCACTGCGGCAACAAGGGCTTCAACTGGGTGTTCCGCGACGGCGAGACCGTCGACGTGCTCGTCGGCTCGTTCGGCGGCATCACGCCGCAGATCGTGCAGACCGCTCTCGCGGACTTCCGCACCGATCACCCGTATCTGGGCGAACGGCTCCTGCGCGGCGGCGCGTATTCCAAGATCCCCCTTCGCCGCACGCTGCCGCAGTTCGTCTGCGACGGCTACGCCGCGATCGGGGACAGCGCCGCCATGATCGAACCGCTCAGCGGCTCCGGCATGGTGCTCTCGATTCGCGCGGCCGGGTATCTGTGCGACGCGGTCGAGGCGGCATCGACGTTCTCCCGCGCCGAGCTGTGGGCATACGAGCAGGCGTATTTCCGCCGCAATCTCCACCACATCCTGCACAGCGATATGCTCAAGGACGTGCTCATGCAGATGGGCGAGAAGAACATCGACGCGATGTTTGAGAAAAAGGTCATCACGACTAAGGAGCTCAACGGCGGCAAGCAGACCGCCGCGGACCTGTGGCACAAGGCGACCGGCGTGCTGACGACGCCGTCGTCGATCCCCGCCCTGTGGCCGATGGTGCGCCGCAGCCGCACCGAACCGCGTCTGGCGATCACGCTGCCGAAAACGTACGACGCCCACGCCGTCGCCGCATGGCAGAAAGCGTACGCCGCCTTCTGACCGAACGCACGACAGACGCAAAACCTCCTATGATACGCTTTTCCGTATCATAGGAGGTCTCTTTTTCGTCCGTT
>CADAGA010000053.1 GCA_902787275.1 Oscillospiraceae bacterium
CAACGGCGTCGAGTGCGACCGTATCTCGACCGGCGGCGTTTCGGACAATCCGGAGCACCTGATCCTGTCCGTTGAGATCGCCGGAAAAAACGGCGTCGCATATGCGGACCGTCACGGCGTGGACAAGATCACGAAAACGCCGGCGGAAAACTGGCCGGCCGAATTCCGCGTGGATTACGTGCGCGCATACCAGTACAATGAATACCTTTGACCGGACATAAACACAGGGCTGTCGCATTTAGCGAAGAACGAAAAGAAAACAATATATAAGGGGCTTTTCTTCCTGAATGATTTGGAAGAAGAGCCCCTTATAAATCGAATGAAGAAAAGTCGGTTGTCGATTTAGTTCCTTTTCTCGCCGTTTTTTCGCCTTCGTCGTATCTGTATACGCCTGTCGGGCGAAGAAAACGGCGTCTTCATCTAAATGCGACAGCCCCTTTCCGTGTGTCGGATTGTTATTTGACGAGAACCGTCCGTTGACGGGGTATTTCTTGCCCTTGTAGCACAGCTCGCCGATCGGGGAGATGACCGCGGCCGTACCGCAGCCGAACGCCTCTTCGAGACGGCCGGTCTCCATGGCGTCGATCAGCTCGTCGATGCTCAGCAGTCTCTCTTCGACCGGAATGCCCATATCCTTGAGCACTTCGACGCAGCTCTTGCGCGTGATGCCGGGCAGGATGGAGCCGGAAAGCTCGGGCGTGACGACGGTGCCGTCGATCTTGAACATGACGTTCATCGCGCCGACTTCCTCGATGTACTTGCGGTGTACGCCGTCGAGCCACAGCACCTGGGAGTAACCCTGCTGCGCGGCGCGTTCACCGGCGCGCGTGCTGGCCGCATAGTTGCCGCCACACTTGGTGTAGCCCGTGCCGCCCTTGACAGCGCGGACGTCCTGATCCTCGATCATGATTTTGACGGGGTTGATGCCCTCGGCATAGTAGCTGCCGACGGGGGAGGCGATCAGCATGAACACGCTGTGGTGCACGGTGTGCACGCCCAGATGCTCGTCGTCGCCGAACATGAACGGACGCAGATACAGGCTCGTCGCCGGCTCGGAGGGAACCCAACTCTCCTCGAGCTTGACGAACGTGTTGAGGATCTGCAGCATGTCCTCTTCGGGGATCTGCGGCAGGCACATACGGTCTGCGGAGCTGTTCATACGGCGTGCGTTCTCGATCGGGCGGAACATCTGCACCTGGCCGTCGGGACGGCGGTACGCCTTCAGACCCTCAAAGATCTCGGCACCGTAGTGCAGCGCGGTCGTGGCGGGATGCAGCGAGATCGGTCCGAACGGGACGATGCGTGCGTCATGCCAGCCCTTCTCGGGCGTGTAGTCCATCAGGAACATGTGGTCGGTGAATACGGTGCCGAACGCGATACCGTCCAGATTCGGCTTTTCTTTCGGCGTGGTGGTTTTGGTAATTTGGATATCCATCTATACGATCTCCTTTATAAAAGAATCTTTGAACCCGTTATGCGTTTGCGCCGAGCTGGAGCGCTTTGAGGTTGACGTCGAGCATGTCGGCGTGCTTGGCGGAGATGACCTTCGCCAGAGCGGCGCGGATGCCCTCCTCGCCCTGCTCGCCGAGGATCGCCAGGAGCTTTCCGCCAAGGATCATGTTGGCGAGCGTCGGGATGCCGTTGTCGGAGGCCATCTTGGTCGCGGGAACGCCGTAAGCGGACACGTCGGAGCGCTTGACGTCGCGGTCGATGAGCGACGAATCATAGAGGATCACGCCGCCGGGGACGACGCTGTCCTCGAAGCGGTCGATGGACGGAATGTTCATCGCCACGAGGATGTCGGGCTTGGACACGATGGGCGAACCGACCGGCTCGTCGCTGATGATGACGCTGCAGCTTGCGGTGCCGCCGCGCATCTCGGGACCGTAGGACGGCAGCCACGAAACGTGCTTGTCCTCGATCAGGCCTTTGTATGCCAAGAACTTGCCGGTGAACAGAACGCCCTGTCCGCCGAAACCGGAAATCAGGATCTGCTTGGTCATGCGTTCTCCTCCTTTGCCGCGCTGCGGTCTTTGTACACGCCCAGAGGATAGTAGGGGATCATCTTTTCATCGATCCATTCCAGCGCCTTCTGCGGCGTCATGCCCCAGTTGGTGGGACAGCTGGAAATGACTTCGATCAGCGAGAAGCCCTTGCCGTCGATCTGGTTCTGGAAAGCCTTGCGGATCGCCTTGCCCGCGGCTTTGATGTTTTTGATGTTGTTGACGGCGACGCGCTCGAGATATTCGGGGCCGTCAAGCGTGGCGAGCATTTCGCACACGCGCACGGGGTAGCCGCACGCCTTGACGTCACGGCCGTAGGGCGAGGTCTGGGTGACCTGACCGGGCAGGGACGTGGGCGCCATCTGGCCGCCGGTCATGCCGTAGATTGCGTTGTTGATGAAGATCACGGTGATGTTTTCGTTTCTGGCGGCAGCGTGCACCGTCTCCGCCATACCGATGGACGCGAGGTCGCCGTCGCCCTGATAGGTGAATACGACGAGACCGTCGGGATCGGAACGCTTGACGCCCGTTGCGACTGCCGGTGCGCGACCGTGCGCAGCCTCGATCATGTCGCAGGCGAAGTAGTTATAGGCCATGACGGAGCAGCCGACCGGCGCGATGCCGACCGTCTTGCCCTCGATGCCCAGCGCGTCGATCGCTTCCGCGACCAGACGATGGACGATGCCGTGGGTGCAGCCGGGGCAGTAGTGCATAGGCGCATCGGTGAGCGCATGGGGTTTCTGGAACACGATCATTCTTTTGCACCTCCGTTTTCGATTGCATCGAGCACCTGCTCGGGCGTGGGGATCATGCCGCCCACGCGGTAGCACAGCTCGACGGGAGCTTTGCCGTTCACGGCCAGGCGCACGTCCTCGATCATCTGTCCCATGGACAGCTCGACGGAGATGAAGCGCTTTGCCTTGTCGGCGGCCTTCGCGACCACGTCGGTCGGGAACGGCCAGAGCGTGATGGGACGGATCAGACCGACCTTGACGCCGTTCTTGCGGGCGGCGACGACGGCGTTCTTGGAGACGCGCGCCGCGATGCCGAACGCCACGACGCAGATCTCGGCGTCGTCCATCATGTATTCTTCATACATGACTTCGTTTTTCTTGACGATCTCATATTTTGCATAGCGCGCGTTGTTCAGCTTTTCGAGTTCCTCGGGGACGAGGGACAGAGAGTTGACGATGTTGTGTGTGCGCGCGAGCTTGGTGCCGGTGGTCGCCCACGGCTTTTCGGGCGCTTCGGCGATGGACAGATCGAGCGAAACGGGCTCCATCATCTGTCCCATGGTGCCGTCTGCGAGCAGCATGACGGGCATGCGGTACTTGTCCGCAAGGTCGAATCCCTTGACGGTCATATCGGCCATTTCCTGCACGGACGCGGGCGCAAGCACGATCAGGTGATAGTCGCCGTGTCCGCCGCCGCGAGTGGACTGGAAGTAGTCGGACTGGGAGGGCTGGATGCCGCCGAGACCGGGGCCGCCGCGCTGGACGTTGACGATCAGACCGGGCAGATCGGAGCCTGCCATGTAAGAAATGCCTTCACCCTTGAGCGAGATGCCGGGGCTCGAGGAGGAGGTCATCGCGCGTTTGCCTGCGGACGCTGCGCCGTAGACCATGTTGATCGCGGCGATCTCACTTTCCGCCTGCAGGAAGGTGCCGCCGATCTTGGGCATTCTCTTTGCCATGTAGGCGGCGATCTCCGTCTGGGGGGTGATGGGATAGCCGAAGTAGTGGCGGCAGCCGGCACGGATCGCGGCTTCAGCGATGGCTTCGTTTCCCTTCATCAAAACTTTGTCAGCCATATGTTTCACTCACCTTTCTACTGTAATCACGCAGTCGGGACACATCGTCGCGCAGAACGCGCAGCCGATACAGTCATCGGGGCGTGCGGCCTCGATGGGATGGTGTCCTT
Organism: Oscillospiraceae bacterium; assembly: GCA_902787275.1. GTDB lineage: Bacteria > Bacillota > Clostridia > Oscillospirales > Acutalibacteraceae > UBA1425. Next base: position 3,924 of record CADAGA010000053.1, read on the forward strand.
TGCTGTTGAGCTTGTCCTTGTTCAGCTCCAAAACGTTCTTGGGGCAGACGTTGATGCACAGTCCGCAGCCCTTGCAGATCTCGGTTTTGAACGTCAGTTTTGCCATGACCAACTCTCCTTTTTATCGAATTTTGGCTTGCAGATCAAGCCCGATCAGGTTGGGTATCGTGTCCCGCAGCGCGGGAACGAGGGGATGGTTCACCGAGGTGAACCGCAGCGGCAGGCCGCTCTTTTCGCACAGCTCGCGCGTGCGTTCCGTCGTGCGCAGCACGGTGTCCGGCACGGTCTCGTCGCCGAGATTCGAGTTGTTGACGATGCCTGTGAACGGCAGGTGTCCGGCGTATTCGATCTCGCGCAGCACCTCCAGCGCGTCGTCGACGGTCGTCGTCAGCGGACGGTAGAAATTCACGACGAACAGCATCTCGAAATCGTTCTCTTCCAGAAGAGCGGGCGCGAGCCGCCCGAGTGCGAGCGCACCGCGGTCGTCGCCGCCGATGTCGAGGATGCAGGACAGTTCGCGGTCGTCCGTGATCGCGTAGAGCGTCTGCGGCAGGGCGGGGATGTCCACGTTGGAATTGGCGTATTCCGAGCAGATGAAGCGGATGCCCGCCTGCTCGAGGTCACGCTGGCTGTCCTTGGTGCGGAAATACGGGTTGACGATGTCCAGATCGGCGATCGCGACGCGCTCGCGCTGCTGCCGCAGCAGCATGGCGAGGTTGACGGCGATATTCGTTTTTCCGCTGCCGTAGTGACCGGCAAGCAAGGTGACGCGCTTGAATTCCATGGCTCCTCGGTTTCCTGTCAAAAGGCACCCGTCTCAAGGACAAGTCTTGAAACGAGCGCCGCATACGCGTTTACTATCGAACCAAATTCTATTTTAGCACGGCGGGGTGTGCTTGTCAATACTTATATATTTGTATAAAAATCACAGCTTGTTGCGCTGGATTTTGCCGCCGGTGGATTTCGGCAGAGAGTCGCGGAACACGACGATGCGCGGGTATTTGTAGGGAGCAGTGTTGCGCTTGACGTAGTTCTGGATCTCCTTTTTGAGCTCCTCCGTGCCTTCCTTGCCCGGCACGAGCACGACGCTCGCCTTGACGACCTGACCGCGCACGGGATCGGGCGCCGCGGACACGCCGCATTCCAGGACGTACGGCAGCTCCATGATGACGCTTTCGATCTCAAACGGTCCGATACGGTAGCCGGACGACTTGATGACGTCGTCGACGCGGCTGACGTACCAGTAGAAGCCGTCCTCGTCCTTCCACGCGACGTCGCCGGTGTGGTAGTAGCCGTCGTGCCAGACCTCGCGGGTCTTTTCCTCGTCGCGGTAGTACCCGCTGAACAGGCCGCACGGCACGTGTTCGGAGGTTCTGATGCAGATCTCGCCCGTCTGTCCGACCGGCACTTCATTGCCGTCGGAGTCCATCAGCAGGATGTCGTACAGGGGAGAGGCCTTGCCCATGGAGCCGATCTTGTGGGGGGCGCCCATGAGATTGCCGATGACCATGGTCGTTTCGGTCTGGCCGAAGCCCTCCATGATATGCAGCCCCGTCGCCTTCTCGAACTGCCGGTAGACCTCGGGATTGAGCGCCTCGCCCGCAGTCGTCATGTGGCGCACGGAGGAGAAGTCGTACTGGGAAATATCAAGCTTGATCATCATGCGCAGCATCGTCGGCGGTGCGCAGAAAGAGGTGATCTTATGCTTTGCGAACATCGGCAGGATCTCCGACGCATCGAAGCGGTCGAAGTCAAAGACGAACACGGCACATTCGCACAGCCACTGGCCGTACAGCTTGCCCCAGAGCGCCTTGCCCCAGCCGGTATCGGAGATCGTGAAGTGCAGCCCGTCGCGCTCCGCACCGTGCCAGTATTTGGCGGTGATGTAATGGCCGAGCGCGTATTTATAGCTGTGCGCGGCGATCTTGGGATAGCCGGTCGTGCCGGACGTAAAGAACATCAGCGCCAGATCGCTGCCGCTGGGGGAATCGCCGCGGCGGCGGTAGTGCGTGCTGTAGAGCGGGTATTCCTCGTCGAACGTGTGCCAGCCCTCGCGCGTGCCGTTGACGATCATCTTGAATTCGAGATCGGGGCACGTCTCTGCGGCCTTGTCGACCTGCGCGGCGGTGTCGCCGTCTGCGGTGCAGAGAATGGCGCGCACGCCGGCGGACTTAAAGCGGTATTCAAAATCGTGCGCCTGCAGCTGATTCGAGGCAGGGATGGCGATTGCGCCGAGCTTGTGCAGCGCGACCATCGCGAACCAGAACTGGTAGTGGCGCTTGAGAACGAGCATCACCTTGTCGCCGCGCTGGATGCCGAGCGATTTGAGGTAGTTGGCAACCTGGTTGGAAGCGCGCTTGACGTCGGTGAAGGTGAAGCGGCGCTCGACCTTGTCGCGGTCGATGTGCAGCATCGCCAGCTTTTCGGGCGTGCGCTGCGCGATCGCGTCCACGACGTCGAAGGCGAAGTTGAAGTCCTCCTCGTTTTTAAACGAGATCTTCTGCAGCACGCCGTTTTCGTCCTCGACGGTATCGATGAAGTTGTCGGCGACGGTCTTGACCTTTGCGTCGGGCGTCTGCAGCAGCGCCTCGCGCACGACCGGTTCGCTCTCTTTTTCACCGGGCAGCACCACGGCAAGGAACAGGCAGTCCTGCCCGTCCACGGCGATCATGCCGTGCGGTGTGGAGCTGTTGTAGTAGATGCTGTCGCCCTCGGACAGATACTCGACGTGTTCGCCGACCTGCACCTTCAGGCGGCCGGAAAGGATGAAGTCGAACTCCTGTCCGGAGTGCGTCGTCTGGTGGATCGGTTTATCCTGCAGTTCCGGATCGAAGGCATAGCGCACGTAATACGGCTCGGACAGCTTGCTGCGGAACATCGGCGCAAGATTGCGGATCTCGATGCCGTTTTCTTTTGCGGTCGCGTGTCCCTCGCCCTTGTGGGTGACGGTGTAGGACGACAGGTGTGCGCTTTGTCCTTCCAGAAGGTCGGTCATACCGACGCCGAACACCAGCGCGCATTTGTGCAGAAACGTGAAAGGAAAGTCGAGCATGCCGGCTTCGTACTGTAAATACTGCTCCAGTGTGACTTCGGTCTTGACGGCCATGTCCGCCTCGGTAATGTTCTCAATGATGCGCATCTCGCGAATTCGCTGCGCGACCTCTAACAATTTTCCTGCATCAACGGTGGACATGAAAAAACCTCCTTTAAAAACTGTTTTTAAAATAAAAAAACACTCGTCTCAATGTGCATTGAGACGAATGTCAAACATCCGCGGTACCACTCAATTTGCGTCCGGAGACGCCGCTCTTCGAGGTCCAGCAACCTCTATGCCTTAACGCAGCAGTCACGGGAGGCGCCTACCTGCCAAACGGCTATCGGACCTCCGGCTCGGAAGTGATGTGTCCTGGGAGAGCAGATATCGGCTTGCACCATCCGCCGACTCTCTGTAAACTGCGTAACCCGACAGTCTTCGTCACAGCCTTTGTAAATTTGCCTCATTGTAGCACGGCAAATCCGGTTTGTCAAGCGTTTTTTTGAAAAATTACTCTGCGTCCGGAACGGCAAGGCGAAGGAAATCGCCCACCGTGACGACGTCGGCGGCCTCGGCGTCGGAGATCTCCACGCCGAACGCGTCCTCCACTTCGCCGGCGATCGAGGCGATCTGGAGCGAATCCAGACCGAGATCACGGCGCAGATTGGTGCTTTCGTCGGACGACGAAACGTCCTCTGCGGCAAAGTTCTGGATGATATCAAGTAGCGTTTGCATCGGTGTCATAGCGATTCTTCACTGCCTTTCGGATAATTTTTTTGGTAGAGGTGCGTGCGAACGGAACGAAGGAAAACTGCACGTCCTGCACGCGCTTGTATACGGGCAGAAGACGGTTGCAGCGCTCGATCTCCTCGCGGAGCATTTCGAGCGACTGCGCGTCCCAGGCGCCCTCCTGAAGGGTGACGGCAAGCACGAGAATGTGCGCGTCCTCCTTGTCGGTCTTGCGGTCGGACTCGAACACGACTGCGTCGCGGATCGATTCCACGTTCGATGCGAAGTGGTATTCCAGCTCCTCGGGGAAGATGTTCTTTCCGTTGGGCAGGATGATGAGATTTTTCTTTCTGCCCGCGAGATACAGCTCGCCCGCGTCTCCGAGCCTGCCGTAGTCGCCGGTCCGGAACCAGCCGTCTGCGAAGGACGCTCCGGTCGCGGCGTCGTCCTTGTAGTATCCGGGCGAAACGTTGTCGCCGCGCACCCACACCTCGCCGACGCCTTCCGCGTCCGGTGCGTCGATGCGGATCTGCGTGAACGGGAACGGGACGCCGACGGACGCCGGATACTTGCCGGCATTCTGATTGAGCGTGACGATCGGGGACGTTTCCGTCAGCCCGTATCCCAGCAGCAGGCGGAAGCCCAGCGCGTCAAGGAACTTCGCCGTTTCGGGCTTCAGCGGCGCGCCGCCGCAGGCAAGATAGGGGAACATATAGCCGAACGGTTCGCGCTCGGCGGCGAAGAGCGTATCGCGGCGGTCGATCCCGCGTTCGCGCAGTCGCTCGCTCTCTGCGATGCGGCGGTTCAGGTCGTGGAGACGGCCTTCCTTTTCCGCAAAGAAGAGGATATAGCGGCGGATGTTCTCCGCGAACAGCGGCACCACGGCGATGTACTCCGGGTGGAACGTTTCGATGCACGAGAAGAAGTTGCGCAGCCGGTCGTTGATATAGATGACCGCGCCGCAGTAGATGTGCGGCAGAACGGTGCTGCCGAGCTCGTACGCGTGATTCATCGGCAGAACGGACAGCACGGAATAGACGGGGTCGTTCGTCCGGATCACGCCGTCGACGTTGGCCGCAAAATTGCGGTGCGTCAGCATGACGCCCTTGTTCGCGCCCGTCGTGCCGGAGGTGAACAGGATCGCCGCGACGTCGTCGCCGTTTGCACGCGGCGTGAACGCAGAATCGTCGGCCGCCAGAAGCGCGCGACCGCGTTCGAGCATCGCCTCGAACGATTCGTAAAACACGACGCACGGCAGATCGGGGCGTTCCGCGGCGTCCAGATACGTTTTGCCGCAGAAGGCGAGCGTGCAGTCCGCCTTGCGGGAGAGCAGCTCGATCTCTTTTGCGGTCAGTTCTTTGTCGAGCGGAACGGCGACCGCCCCCGAGCAGGTCAGCGCGAAAAACGCGACGAGCCATTCGTAAGAGTTATCGCCGAGGATCGCCGCGTGGCTGTCGCAGAAACCGTCCTGCTGCAGCGCAGCGCCCAGCGCGCGCACGTCCTCGAACAGGTCGTGTACGGTGCGGGAAACAAATTGTCCGCGACGCTTCTCCACGATGCAGTCGCGCTTTCCGAAATAACGGTTCGCGCGTGAGAGGAGATCCCACAGATCGCGCAGCCGTCCTTCGGCAGCGATCGCGGTATTCGCATCGGCGGTTTCGCGGATATACTCCGCCGTCGGTTTAAGCATGACTTGTCTGCCTTTCTGCCTCGTCGTACAGCTCTGCGAGCGTGACGTCGGGATTGCCGATCCCGATGCGAAGCGCCTGCAGGCATCCCGCGTGCAGCGCTTCGATCTGCGCGGGCGTGATGGTATTGGTGCGATAAAGGTAATAGAACCGAATGCTTTCGCGGTTCGGGATCTTGAAGGTGAAGGTGTACAGCGGCATGATATAGCGGTCGAGCGCGTAGCCGCGGTATTCGATCTCATAATCGAACGACTCGCCGAGCTTGTCGACGGGCAGCCACGTGTACATCATCAGCGCCGGCCCCTGCGCGCGGTTGAAGTGGTACATCTTCCGCTCCAGATCGAGCGCGTCGATATAGGGAAAGTTGCTGTGGCGGTACAGGGACATGCGCAGCTTCGACGCTTCGCGCACCGTTTCGGAGAACGTCGCGGTCAGCGGCATTTTGGTGCGCATCTGCACGGGCTGCGTCAGGCATCCGCCCATGTTCTTCTCGTCCTGCGTGACGCGCCGGCCGCAAAGCGCCATGATCATCGTATCCTCGGCGCGGCGGTTGATGCGCGCCGCATGGAGCTTGTAGCCTGTCTGCAGCAGTACCTCGGGCGATACGCCCGTGGATGCGCAGAAGTCCAGCAGCAGCTTCGTCGTTTCCTCGTCCGTTTCGGTGCGGTACGTCTGCGCCTTGTCGCGGAACGGGTCGAACGCCACGGGCACGCCGAGGTCGGGATCGCGGAAGAGCTTGCGCTGTCTGTCGAGCATCTCCGGTCCGTGCACGCCGGCATAGAAGGGGGGACCGCCCATCGACTGATGAAACTGCGTCAGGA
>CADAGA010000054.1 GCA_902787275.1 Oscillospiraceae bacterium
CGTGGACGAGAACGACGCGGGCGTCTTTACCATGACATTTGACGTGACGCCGCGCGACGGCTTCCTCGGCGGCGACGGTGTTTCGACCAACAGCGGACTGTGCGGCGTATATGCGGACGGTCTGCAGATCGGGCAGTTCGAGACGCCCTCGGTCAACGTACCGGTCAACGAGACCGCGCTGGGAGATCTGCTGACCGTGCACCCGCAAACGGTGTATGCGTACGAAACGCTGCCGGCTGACGCGCTGTATACCGATCTGTCGGATAGTCCGCTCGCGGATTATGCCGACCTTTCCTACGAAGTGACGGGTCCCGACGGTGCGGCGGTGAACGAAGTCTGCCTGCATACAGCGGGTGAATACGCGTTCACCGTGACGATGACCGCCGTGATCGCCGACAGCACCTATACGCAGCGTAAGACCGTGAACGTGACGGTTCTCGAGGACACGGTCAAAACGCTTGAGCTGAAAAAACTGCCGGACAAAACGAAGTACATGCTCGGCGAGCGCGTTTCTCTGGACGGGATCGAACTCAATGCCGGCATGAACAGCGGCCGAACGCTCACGCCGACGACGAAGCAGCTCTCTGCCTCGCCCGAAACGCTGAACGCGGCCGGTACGCAGACGGTCACGGTTTCCTTCGGCGGAAAGACCGTGTCGTTCGACGTGACGGTCGAGCCGTACACGCCGACGCTTTCTATCAAAACGCTGCCGGAAAAGACGTCTTATTTTGTCGGAGAAACACTCGATACGGCAGGGCTTACCCTTCTTTATACAGATGAATACAACGAACGGACCGTCCTGACCGACGGTTTCGTCTGCACGCCGACGGTGCTTGCGACGGCCGGTACGCACACGATCACAGCTTCCTTCGGCGGAATGACCGCGACCTTCAGGGTGACGGTTCAGCAGGTCAAAGCTGACAAGCTGGTGATCGTATCTCCGCCGCGCAACACGTCTTTCACCTATACGAAAACGCCGGACTTTTCCGGTCTTTCGGTGTACGTGCATTATAACAACGGTGACGAAGAGATCATCGACGATCTTTCGCGCATGAGCGTGCAGCCGGATAATGCCCGGCGCGTCCGCCGCGGCACGCAGCAGTTCCGCGTTACGGCGTTCGGCGTTTCGGACACGTTCGATATGCAGGTGCGTCTTGAATGGTGGCAGTGGCTGATCCTGATCTGCCTGTTCGGCTGGATCTGGTATTGACGGGAGGCGTCAACATGACGGAGAAGTATACGATCCTCGTCTGCGACGACGAGGAGGACATCGTTTCGGGACTGAAGATCTTTTTGGAAAACGAGCATTACCGGGTCCTGTGCGCCAACGATGGGCGACAGGCGCTCTCGCTGCTGCGCGAGCAGCCGGTGCACCTCGTGCTGATGGACGTGATGATGCCCGGGCTGTCCGGCTTCGACACGGTCATCCGCATGCGCGAATCCGGATGCAACGTTCCGGTCATTCTGCTCACGGCGAAGAGCGAAGATTCCGACAAGGTTCTCGGACTCAACTGCGGCGCGGACGATTACGTGACCAAGCCCTTCAACATGCTCGAGGTGCTCGCGCGCGTGCGTTCCCAGCTGCGACGCGTGCGCGAATACAGCGCTGCGACGGAACCGGAAAGCGGCGAAGAGATCCTGCGCAACGGTCGCATCGAGATGGACGACCACACAAAGACCGTCCGTGTCGACGGCGAAGAAGTGCATCTGACGCGCACGGAATACGATATCCTTTATCTGTTTATGACACATATCGGCGAAGTCTTTCCGCTGACCGAGATCTTTCGCCGCATCAAGCATGAGGAGCCGTACGGCGCCGAGAATACGGTCGCCGTACATATCCGTCATCTGCGTGAAAAGATCGAATTCGATCCCGCGAACCCGACTTATATCCGCGTGCGGTTCGGTCACGGATACAAGATGGAAAAGAGGTAAATGCGATGAAAAAGGCAGCGGAAAAAAGCGCGGTTCGTTGGAGCTGCGCGGTTCTGGCTGTCCTTTTCTTCTTCCTTGCCGCTTCGGCGCTGACGCTGCGCCGGATGCAGCAGAACTACGGCTGTCCCGCCGACGATACCGCGGGACGGGAAGCGCTGGTGAGCGGGCTGTTTGACGACAACGTGCGCGAGCTCTCGCAGGCGCTTCGGCCGTATTTCGAGTCTGCGGGGACGGTGCGGATCGCCTGCCCGCCGCAGTTTCGATCGGAAAACACGAACTTCCGTTTTTGCGTCTGGGACGCGGACGGAAACGTGATCCTGAATACGATCTCCGGCGAGGAGGCGTCTTACCGGCAGATGAAGACGGTCGACGTTGAATTCTCCGCCGAATCCGAGGATCGTCTTCTGCGCACGGAGACGGTGGCGATCCGGTGTGAACTGTGCGCGCAGATGCAGGCGGACGACGTGTTCCGGCGCGCGCTGACGCTCGTTCGGCTCGGTACTTCGATCGAGGACGCGCTCTGGTCGCTGTGCGTCGTCTTTTCGGCTGCGGCGCTGTTCCTCTCTGCTGTCTCGCTGCGCGGTGCGCTGCGGGAGGCGAAGCGTGCGAAGGGCGCGGAGCGCTTGTTCAACGCGCTGCCGCCGGATCTGTACGTTTGCTGCGTACTGCCCGCGCTGGTGTTCTTTCTGAAACTCCTGCACAGCGGTATCCGGGACCGCGAGATCATACAGAATTATCTGCGCACCGGCTCCGGTGAATACCGTTTTCTTCTTCGACCCGCGTGCATGGCCGGTCTGTTTGCATTGGCGCTTTTGTTTCTGATGCTGCTTGTTTTCAGTATACGGCGCGGTGGTGTGCGCGGCGTCTTTTCGATCGTCCGATTTGTCGCAATGCCTTTTCCGCGGCGAATGCTGGTGTATCTCGTCGTGATGCAGGTCGTCAAATCGTTTGCCATCGTGCTGTATCTGACGTCGTATACGAATTGGGTGGTCACGTTCCTGCTTCTCGAAAAGCTCGTTACGCTGCCCGTGGTCTACCGCATGCTGCGCCAGCTTCGCACGCTGATGGATGCGACGGCGCAGTTCGTCCAGGGCGATCTGTCCGGCAAAGCCATGTGCGAGAACGACTACGCGACGCTGCGCATGCACGGCGCGGACGTGGATTCCATCGTGCGGCGCATCAGCGATTCGGCGGACGAATACGTACAGAGCAGCCGCTTCAAAGCGGAACTGATCACGAATCTGTCGCACGACATCAAGACGCCGCTGACGTCGATCATCAGTTACGCGCAGCTGCTGGAGCGCGACGATCTGCCCGAATCGGAGAGAAAGCAGTATATCGAGGTGCTGCAGCGTCAGTCCGGCAAGCTGCGAAAGCTCGTGGAGGATCTGACTGAGGTGTCCGACGCCGTAAGCGGCAACGTGTCGGTGCAGACGACCGTGCTGGATCTGTGCTCGTTCGTGCAGCAGGCGGCGTCCGGCTTTGAGCAGCGGCTGCAGAAGCAGGACGTTTCAATTCGGTTCTGCCTGCCGGAGGAGCCGGTATTCGTCTCGGCGGACGCGCGTCTGATGCAGCGTGTGACGGATAATCTGATGAACAATATCTGTAAATACACGCGCTCCGGTACCGAGGTGCAGATCGCCGTCGTGGACGGCGAGAGCAGCGTCGCTGCCGTTTTCCGCAACCGGTCGGCACAGCCGCTGACGCTGTCGGGTGAAGCGCTGATGGAGCGATTCGTGCGCGAGGACGGCTCGCGCCATACTGAAGGCAGCGGCCTCGGTCTGTCCATCGCACAGTCGCTGATGCGTCTGCAGGGCGGCAAGCTCTGGCTGCATACCGAAGACGACGTGTTTACCGCCCAAATACTGTTCCGGAAATCATAAGGAGGGAAGACAGTGCGCAGCAGCGTCGGGTTAATCATGAAGATCGCCGGCAGCCGGACGCTGCGGACGACGATTGCCCTTTTGTTTCTTCTGAATACGGTCTTTCTGGCGTGCGTATCGCTGTCGTTTTCCTTTCTGCGCGGCAACGGGTTTTATGCTACCGGCGGCGAGGCGCTGCAGGACGAAGTGACCGATCGCCTGATGGCGACAAGCAGTCACGAGGCGCTTTTGTATTTTCACTATCATCTTCTGGATATCTCCGAGGGACAGTCCCAAAGCGACGTGCTCGCTTCCTACGCGCAGGCGTTTCGCGAGGAAAACAGCAATTTCTTCTTTTACTTTCGCGAAAACGGCCGTGTGATCTTCAACAACTTCCAGGCGGAGAGCGGACGCAGCTACTATCCGAAGGCGGCGGAGTTTTTTGACAGCGGCGAAAACGCGACGCTGATCCGCCGGACGAATTCGCTGACCTTTGAGAGCCATCTGAAAAAGACGCTGACGGCGAACGACGTGTATCTGCACGTCTCCCGTTTCTTCCATTATGCGAACGCGCTGAAATATGCCGTTCTCGCGCTGATGATCCTGTCCGCCGCGTTCGAGTGCGTTCTGGCGTTCGTGCAGTATGCTGCCGCGGGTCACGTCAGGTATACGCATGAGCGCGATCTCGACCGTATTCCGCTCTACCTGTTCGTGCCGTTTTCGGCGGCGTTCGGCGCGCTGTGCGTCGTGCTGCTGCGCCGGCAGACCGCGATATTGTCCGATCCAGCGCAGATGTTCTCCGAAACGGATCTGAAGCCGACGCTGTACGCGTTCTTCCTGCTGCTTTTCGTGCTTGCGGCGCTTTTGCAGATGCTGATCTCGACGGTCGGCGTGCGTGTGCACAGACCGCTCTGGTGGCGGCATTCAATCCTGTACCGCACGTTTGCCGCAAGCGGATTCGGACAGCGCGCACGCACGGTGCTTTCCGTGCTGACCGTTCTGCAGTTCGCGCTGTATTTCGTCGTGTTCCTGTTTTTAAAGGCGATCCCGTCGTGGATCTACGTTGCGGCAGACGGCGTGTTCATGCTGACGATGGTTGCGCTTCTGTACGTCGTCTGGAAGGATATGAGCGTTTATATCCCGCAGACGCGGCGCATCGCGGCGGAAAGATCCGGCTTCGTGACGACGGACGGCCTGTCGGATTCCGGCAGGAGACACGCGGAAAACGTCAACTTCCTCAGCCGCAGCGCAAACGCGCAGACGGAGAAGCGATACGTCAACGAGAGCTTCAGCACGGAGCTGATCCACAGCGTGTCCCACGGGCTGCGGGAGCCGCTGAATGAAGTGTCGCAGAACGTGTGCATGCTCGAGCAGGATTCGCTGTCACAGACGCAGGCGCACGCATGCATCGAACGGATTCTCTCGCTTTCACAGGATCTTAAAAAAACGATCGAGGATATGATCCTCATTTCCAAGGCAGCGACGGGCAATCTGCCGTTTGAACCGGTGCCGACGGACGCGGGCATGATGCTCTCGCAGGCGGTGGGCGAGTTCGACGCGCAGTTTTCGCAAAAGGGCGTCGAGCCGGTGATCGAGCAGCCGGAAGCGCCGGTACAGATCTGCGCGGACGGGCAGTTCATGTGGTACGTGTTCGAGGGCATTTTGTCGGTCATGCTCGAAAATGCCGTTGCGGGAACGCGGCTGTTCCTGCGTGCCGCGCAGGCAGGGGAAAACGCGGTCATCGTGTTCCGCTGCACAGTTCGTGCCGAGGCGACGCGGCAGCTGCGCGAGCTGTCCGGTATGGGTCTGTCGTCGGCCAAGGTGTTTACGCTGCTGCAGGGCGGCACGATGGTCGATCATCTTTCGCATGACACGCTGACGGCGGTCGTGCAGTTTCCGGTGATCCGGCAGCAAATGAAAAAAGAGGTTTAAAATGGGAAAAACATTGGTATTGACGGAAAAGCCATCGGTCGCGCGGGACATCGCGCGCGTGCTGGGCTGTCGCCAAAACGGCAACGGGTGCATCATCGGTCCGCAGTATATCGTGACGTGGGCGCTCGGGCATCTCGTGACGCTTGCCGATCCGGAGGCATACGATAAAAAGTATCAGACGTGGCGCATGGAGGATCTTCCCATGCTGCCGAAAAAGATGCAGCTCGTCGTCATCAAGCAGACGTCTGCACAGTTCAAGGCGGTTTCGACGCTGCTGCACCGCCCGGATATCAGCGAACTCGTGATCGCGACGGACGCCGGACGCGAGGGCGAGCTTGTAGCGCGCTGGATCATGATGAAGGCCGGCTGGAAAGGAACGACGAAGCGGCTGTGGATCTCGTCGCAGACGGACGCGTCCATTCGCGAGGGGTTCCGCAATCTCAAGCCCGCGTCGGCATACGACGCGCTCTTCCGTTCGGCACGTGCCCGCAGCGAGGCGGACTGGCTGGTGGGACTGAACGTGACGCGTGCGCTCACCTGCAAGTACAACGCGCAGCTCTCCGCCGGACGCGTGCAGACGCCGACCCTCTCGCTGATCGTGCAGCGCGAGGAGGAGATCGAAAAGTTCGTCCCGAAACCGTTCTATACCGTTTGGGCGGAGTTCGACGGCTTCCGCGCCGTTTATCGTGACAAGAACAACAACTCGCGCATGAGCGACGCACAGACGGCGCAGCGCATCTGCGATAGCATACAGAACAAAAAGGCGACGCTTGTTTCCGTGCAGCGTGCTTATAAGCACAAGGCGCCGCCCGCTGCATACGATCTGACGGAGCTGCAGCGCGACGCCAACCGCAAATACGCCTATTCCGCCAAGCAGACGCTATCTCTGATGCAGAGTCTTTACGAAACGCACAAGCTGCTGACCTATCCGCGGACGGATTCGCGCTATATCACCAAGGACGTTGCCGCGACGATCCCCGAGCGCCTGCGCGCGATTGCGGTCGGTCCCTATAAGGATGCGGCGCAGAAGCTGCTGCGCACGAAGCCGCTGTCGACGAAGTACATCGTGGCGGACGACAAGGTGACCGATCACCACGCGATCATCCCGACAGAGCAGTACGTCAATCTCAACGCGCTGTCGCATGAGGAACGCAATATCTACGACCTGGTCGTCAAGCGCTTTCTGGCCGTGCTGTCTCCGGCATACGAATACGAGGAGGTCAAGCTGACGCTCCAGATCGAGCGGCAGACGTTTTACGCCACGGGAACGACCACGCGTACGGCAGGGTGGAAAACGCTGTACGGCATGGCCGAGGACGACGAAACCGAGGAGGAGAACCGCGCGCAGGAGCTGCCGCCGCTGACGCAGGGACAGACGCTCTTCGTGCGTGCCGCCCGCGTCAAGGAGGGCAAAACGAAGCCGCCGGCGCGGTATAATGAAGCGACGCTGCTGACCGCGATGGAGAATCCCGTTTCGCAGGTGCAGGACAGCAAGCTGCGTTCCGTTCTGTCCCAGACGAGCGGCCTCGGTACGCCTGCAACGCGCGCCGACATCATCGAAAAACTGTTTGATTCCTTCTGCATCGAACGAAAAGGGAAAGAGATCTGCCCGACGAAAAAGGGCAGACAGCTCGTGCGGATCGTTCCGCCCGACCTCAAAAGCGCGGCGCTGACCGCAAAGTGGGAGGAGCAGCTGCAGGGGATTGCCAAGGGACTGGTGCGCGAGGACGCTTTCGTCGACGAGATGCGCGATTACGCGACGCAGCTCGTATCGGCGGTGATCGCGTCGGACGCGAAGTTCGTCCACGACAACGTGACGCGCGAGAAGTGTCCCGACTGCGGGAGCTTTCTTCTGGACGTACAGGGCAAGCACGGGCGTATGCTCGTCTGTCCCGACCGAGAGTGTGGTTACCGCCGGAGTGTTTCGCGCACGACAAACGCACGCTGTCCGAACTGCCACAAAAAGCTGGAGCTGCGCGGGGAGGGCGACAAGCAGACGTTCACCTGCGTGTGCGGATACCGCGAGAAGCTCTCGGACTTTGAGAAGCGCCGCTCGGAGAAGGGCGCCGGCAAGCGCGACGTGCAGAAATACCTGCAAAACCAGCCGAGGGAGTCCGCGGGCAGTTCCGCGCTGGCCGATCAGCTCGCAAAGTGGATGCAGGAGAATTCATAAATTGGAGAGAAACACATGAAACGATGGATCGCAGGGCTTTTATCCCTTGTGCTGCTGTTTTGTCTCGCCGCGTGCGGCGGGGACAAGACGACGGATCGTTCCTTCTTTTATCCGCTTTCGTCGGAGCCGAAAAGTCTCGATCCGCAGATCTGCGGCGACGCGGACACGGCGATCGCGGTCGGCAGTTTGTACGAGGGGCTGGTGCGCATGGGCGCGGACGGCACGATCCGTCCGGGGGTGGCGCAGAGCATGGACGTGTCCGAGGACGGCATGACCTACACGTTCCACCTGCGTCCGCAAGCGCGCTGGCATATCATCGCGAATTTCAAGGATATCTACGGCAAGGACTGTGAAAAGAATCTGGAGCTGCCGGTGACGGCGGAGGATTTCGTTTTCGCATTCCAGCGCATCTTTTCCGCATTGACCAACACGCCCGGCGCGGACACGCTCTACGCCATCCGCAACGCGCGTGCCGTGCATGAGGGGAAACTGACGATGCTGGAGCTGGGCGTGCGTGCGGCCGATGCACAGACGTTCGTTATCGAGCTGGAAAGACCGAGCTCCGATCTTCTGACGCTGCTCACGCAGCCGATCTGTGCGCCGTGCAACCGATTCTTCTTTGAATCGACCAAGGGCAAGTATGGTCTCGGCCTTGCCTATACGATGTGCAACGGCCCGTTCTATCTGCACCGGTGGAATACCGAAACGAACCTGTCTCTGTGGCGCAATCCCGATTACGTCGGCGAGACGGCGGTGATCCCGTCGGCGGTCTCTCTGGTGTTCAATTCCGACAGGAGCGGCTACGCCAGACGTGTCAGCGACGGCACGTACGACGGCGCGCCGATCGAGCCGGAATACCTTGCCGACCTGTCGTCCGACGTGCGGCTTGAGTACGTGCGCAACACGGTCTGGGGACTTGCGTTCAACTGCACCGATCCCGTTTTGTCCAATACCTATCTGCGCATGGCGCTGTGCAGCGCTTTTTCCGCCGAAACGCTGGAAATGCCCGACAAAACCGTTGCGCGCGGGATCCTGCCGCCCGGCTGCCGCGTCAGCGGTGAAAACTTCCGAGAAACGGCAGGTACGGCGGAATTCCCCGAGGAAAACGATGACCGCGCGCTGCTGTTTATGCAGTTTGCGCTCAAAGAACTGGAGCAGTCCACCGTGACGCTGCAGATCCTTTGTACCGCAGAATACGAGACGGGTCTGCGCCGGATCATCCAGCGCTGGCAGAAGCTGTTCGGCGTGACGGTTGCGGCGTCCACGTCCGTGTGTACGCGCGAGGAACTCCTGAAAGCGCGCTCTGACGGCAGCTATCAGATCGCGTTTCTGCCCGTGAGCGCCGATTCGAGTTCGGCCGTACAGTGCCTTTATGCGTTCTTCAATGAGGACGGCGGCGCGTTCGGCACGGACAGTACAGATTTCTCCGGATATCTGCAGGCGGCGCTGTCGGCGCCGAATGCAGCGAGCGCAGCGGCCAGCTGTCTGCAGGCGGAGTCGTATCTCATCCGCACGGGTGTGTTTTATCCTCTGTTCGATGACGCGCGCGTTTTTGCGTTTTATTCCGGTGCACAGGATATCGACTTGACGCCGTGCGGCGAGGCGATCAGCTTCGTGCGTGCGAGAAAGACGGATTGAGTATGAAACGAACGCTCGGACTGGTTTTTTCATGGGCGCTCGTTGCAGGATGCGCCGTAGTGATTTTCCTGTTCTCCGCGCAGACGGGGGCAGATTCCGCAGCGGTCAGCGGCGACGTGATGGGACCGTTTGCACGCATCCTGACTTTTTTCT
>CADAGA010000055.1 GCA_902787275.1 Oscillospiraceae bacterium
AACGTTCGCTTCCCAAGTATCTCACATTGGAACAGAGTCTTGATTTGCTTGGATGCGTAGATGGGAAAAACAGGGAACGCGATTATTGTATTCTGGCATTATTTCTGAATTGCGGTCTGCGTATATCTGAACTGGTTTCTCTGAATCTGAGCGATATCCGACGCGACGATACGCTGCGCGTCGTCGGCAAAGGCAATAAGGAACGCACGGTTTATCTCAATCCGACGTGTCTTTCGTCAATTCATCGCTATCTGCAGGTGCGTCCTGCGGACGGCGTGCTGGATCGAAACGCGCTGTTTATCAGCCGCAATCGCAGGCGCATCAGCGTGCGCGCGGTGCAGGATGTCGTACAGAAATTTCTGAAAAAAGCCGGTCTGGACGGTCAGGGTTATTCCGCACATAAGCTGCGTCATACGGCTGCGACGCTGATGTATCAGCATGGCGACGTAGACGTGCTTCTTTTAAAAGAAATTCTCGGTCATGAGAATCTGTCTACGACGGAGATTTACACGCACGTTGTCGATTCTCAGCTTCGTGAGGCGATGCAGGCAAATCCGCTCGCAAACCTCTCCCCTTCCGACGATCAGGAAAAATGAAAATAGTCCGAAAACAGTGCGTATAAAGCCGCTTCTGCCAGCGCGGCACATGCTGCGATACCGGCCGAGATCAGAAACCGCAGACAATACGGACGAAAGGCCTCTTCCTGCTTTGGTTCCTTCAACAGCAATCCGTTCATCAGGATTCTGCTCATTTCCACGCCGACCGAACCGGAAAATATCAATGACAATGTGGTCAGGATCACGCCCGGATACAGGATCAGCGCACAGTAGCCGATGCCTTTGAGCATGTACGTTTTGTATAAAAACGCGCTGACAAGGCCGATTCCGGTACCGTATGTGAACAGAACGAGATAAATGAACGGCATCCCGACCGCGCACAGGCCGATGCAGAACGTCAGAAGCAGCAGAATGATCTGCCGAAAGAACGCGTTGCAGAAGTTGACGACAGCGGATTGTTCAGCTTTGACAAGAGTATAATTCTGGAATAAGGACAGCAGCCGATCCGACAGCGGGCTGCTGTTTTTGCGTATGACCAATGCGCTCAGAATCAAACCGGCTATAAAGAACATAAGCAGCACGATCTCTTTCCGGTGTGATTTCTTTGCGCTCATATTATAGTATCCGTTGATTCGTCCTTTCCGCTTTTGTATCACTCTAAACATTTCATCAGTCCTTTCATGAGATAGTTATGCAGCCCGGACATACAGTAGAACACAAAAAAACAGCAGTACTGCCTCAAAAGCAATACTGCTGTTTTGATTTAAACGAATCAGCCGAGCACCAGTTCGGCGAACGCGCCCAGACGCTTGATCCCTTCCTCGAGCTTTTCGTCGGACGGAGTGGTGAAATTGATGCGGAAACATTGACTCGATCCCTTTTCGTCGCAAAGGAAAGCAGTTCCCGGAACGATCGCGACCTTGTGTTCAAGAACGGCGCGCTTGCAGAAATCCGGCATATCGACGGAATCCGGCAGCGTACACCACAGGAAAAGGCCGCCCTGGATAGGCAGATATGAGATACCGTGCGGGACGACGTATTTGTCAAGAAGCTCCATCGCATACTTTGCCTTGCGGCTGTACAGTTTGCGCAGGAAAGCAAGGTTTTCGTCAAAATCGTACCGCGTCATGAATTCGTAGCAGATCATCTGCGCAAGAATATTCGTGTGTACGTCCTCTCCCTGCTTGGCAACGACCATCTTTTTCATGACCTCCGCCGGCGCGACGGTGTAGCCGACACGGAGTCCGGGCGCGATCACCTTGGAGAAGCTGCCGGAATAGATCACAATGCCTTCTTCGTCAAACGACTTAATGTTCGGCAGATTATCGCCCTCATAGCGCAGATCGCCGTACGGATTGTCCTCGACGATCATCACGCCGTGTTTCTTGGCAAGATCGTACAGCGCATGACGCTTCTCAAGCGACATCGTGACGCCGGAAGGATTCTGGAAATTCGGGATGGTATAGATAAAACGAACGTTCGGCGTATGTTCCAGCGCTTCGGCAAGGGCGCTTATGTCCATGCCGTCCGGCTCGATCGGAACACCCTTGAGTTTGGCGCCGAGACTGCGGAAGCAGTTGAGCGAGCCGATGAAGCTCGGGTCCTCCGCAATCACCGTATCGCCTTCGTTGCAAAGCACTTTTGCGCACAGTTCCATGATCTGCTGCGCGCCGGATGTAACGAGCACGTCGTCAAAGTCACGCCCGATGTTGTGGCGCGTTTTCATATAATCGCGGATGAATTCACGCAGTTTGGGATAGCCCTCGGTGACGCTGTACTGCAGCGCATCGATCGGATGCGTGTTGAAGATGTCGGTGCAGATTTCACCGATCTGTTTCGTCGCAAAAGCGTCCGGCGCAGGATTGCCGGCAGACAGCGACACGACGGACGGATCCGCGGCATACTTGAAGATCTCACGGATCGCGCTGGGTTTCAGCGTGCTGATTCGGTCAGAAAAATGATATTGCATAAAGGTTAATCCTCCTTTTTATCGATTGCACGAACACGAAAAACTTTGACGCCGTGCGCCGGGACCTTGACAGAGAGCGTTCCGTCTGTCTCGTAAACGGAATCCTCCCAGAGCTCCGTGCAGCGGTACATCGGCGCCACAGGCAGCCCGGAGAACGCACTGCAGGAACTCTCCCGCACGTCGAAACTGCGGCAGACGAAGTCCTATGATTTGTTGAAAACACAGATCGCAGCTTCTCCGCCTGCAAGCGGTTTTACAAGCGTATCGACGATTCCTGTCGTCTTGACACGGCGACACTGTACGCCCAGCGGATCCTGATCGATCGCGATCAGCGCGCGGTTGGTCACGATGCAGTACGTCGGATCGTCCGTATTCGGCGTGCCGTCCTCTTTGACGAACTGCCGCACGTCATTGCCGAGGATCAGCGGAGACGCCATCATGCACCAGAGTGTGAAATGGCTCTTGTTTTCCTCGGCGGTCAATGAACCGTTGCCGACCTCGAGCATATCCGGATCGTTCCAGTGACCCTTGCTCGCATATTTCGCAAGACGGACGTTAAACTCATAGATCGCGAGCACCGACGCCCAGAACGCTTTGATATCCGGCGTAGTGCGCCAGAGATTGCCGGCGTAGCGACCCCATTTCCACGGGAAATTGAGACCCCATTCACAGATGGAATAGCAGATCTTCTTTTCCGGTTTGCCTGTTTTTTCGGCATATTCACGCGTTGCACGCATGAGCTCCTTGCCCATGCCGCGATACTGCATCGCAGACGAAAGCTGTCTGGATGCAACGGGGTTCGAGAATTCGATGGTGTTCTTGCCCTCTTTAAGCATAACGCCGATCTGATGCCGTCCGTCGCCGGAGAGCGCCATCGTGGGCGGTACGGTGATCTTATAAAGGTCGGAGCCGTTGATACGGATCTCTGCATATTTCAGAGCGTTGCTCTTTTTGCGCATGCAGATCGTGAGGATATACTCCCCTTCCGACTCGACGTCGCAGGTAAACGTCGCCGTGCCGAGCGCGCCGGAGATGCCGTCAATGTATTGTCCGCTGGAAACACGGTCATCCTTGACGATGCGCGCCTTGCCGGTAAGAGCCGCGGTATCCGCCGCCCATTCCTTTTCGACGCCCGTTTCAACGTTGCGAAGCTGGATCGCTTCGATGCCGGGTGCGCGGAACGGGATTGGCTTATTGTGGCAGAAATCGTACTTGAAATACTCGATGCCCCACTCGGCGACCGTGTCAGCGTCAATCGCTTCGTTGCCGAGGCTTGCAGGCATATCCTCGCACGTATACGTTCCGTTTGAGGAATAGATGCCGAGCTTGAGCCCGAGCGCGTTGATCTTTTCGCAAAGCGCGCGGATACCGGACGGGAACGTCGAGAGGTCACCCTGCAGTTTGCCGTCAGCGTCGCGCTGGGAGGACTGCCAGCAGTCGTCAAGGTTCAGGTATTGATACCCGGCGTCCAGAAGACCGCTGTTTTTCATGGCAAGACCGATCTCATAGATCAGGTCTTCGTTGATCTTATTGCGGAACAGATTCCAGCTCGACCAGCCCATCGGCGGCGTCTGCGCCAGACCGTTGTTCATCTCGTCCCATTCCGGCACGGGAAGCTTTACTGCCTGGACGGCCAGCTTTCCGATCGCACCGACGTCGATGCGTCTTGCGGTGTTCGCCGCATATCGCGCCGCTTTTGAAGCAACGTTTCCGATGACTTTCATTTTTTCTTTCATAGTATCCTCCAGTTTTATGTCTCATCCCGACGGCGAAAACCCTGTCCGAGCACCTCGCCGGCTTCTGTTACGATGGTAAATGCATGCTCGTCAACCGTTTTGAGCACTTTATAGATTTTGGGTATATCGGTGCGGTGGATCGCCACCACGAGCATGCTTTTCTGTTCGCCCGTATAGGCGCCCGTCACGGGCAGGATCGATACGCCGCGGCCGACGTGCTGCAGGATCGCGTCAGACAACTCCTGCGGCTTTTCCGTGACGATCATGAGCATCTTGGCTCTGCCGAGACCATAGACGATATAATCAAGCACACGACCGCTCAAAACAATCACGATCACGGCGTACATGGCGCTTTCGACGCTGC
The DNA here is from genome assembly GCA_902787275.1 of Oscillospiraceae bacterium. GTDB lineage: Bacteria > Bacillota > Clostridia > Oscillospirales > Acutalibacteraceae > UBA1425. The sequence continues at coordinate 4,627 of CADAGA010000055.1, forward strand.
GGAACGCAAGCGCACAGATCAGCACAACGATCGTGTTCGATACGGCGATTGCGGCGCCGAGGCTGACCTGCGGAAAGAACTTTCGCACGATCTTTCCCGCGATATCCGTGCCTCCGGACGTTGCACCGCGGATCATAACGAGTCCGAGTCCGATGCCGGTCAGCACACCGCAGAACAGCGACGCAAGGATCGGATCGCCGGTATACTTCGGATAAAACAGCGTCGTTAGATCAAGCGTTGCGGAAAGGATCACGACGACCCAAAGCGTACGGCCGACAAACCGTTTTCCGAGAAAGACCCACGCGAGAACGAACAACGGAACGTTTATTACAAAGACCGCGATGCCGACCGGAACGTGAAACAGATAGTTCGCGGCAATCGCCAAACCGGTCGCGCCGCTCTCCGCAATATTGTTCGGTACGGCAAAAATATTGATGCCTGCCGAATAAAACAGACTGCCGACTACGAAAAAGCACGTGTCGACAAGAGCGCGCAGGACGTTATCTTTATTTAAATGAAACGAATGCTTCATGCGCAATCCGCTCTCCTTGGGTATGGTCAAAAACTGCAGATCAGGCGGAAAAGATCCCGTAATCGTTCGATCTCACCTGAAAGATAGAGATAACCGAACAGGGCCTCCAGACCCGTCGCAAGATGATAATCCTGTTCACTGGCATTTTTCGGTAGATGATTTGTGTGCGCGTTTCTGCCGCGTTTCAGGACCGAGATCTCCTCTTCGGTCAGATACCCGCCGTCCCACAGCCGGCGTGCGGCATTTGCCTGCGCTGCGGCGCAGACACGCTCCACCGCGAGATTGTGCAAACGGTTTGCGGGTCGGTTCGCTTCGCACACGAGCATTTCCCGCACCAGCAGATCAAACACGGAATCGCCGATAAAAGCGAGCGTCAAAGGGCTCAGACGTTTCGGATCGCATGAAGCGTCAATCGACGAATTCAAATTCAAGGTCATAAATCGAAACCGTGTCCCCTTCCTGAATGCCTTTTTCACGAAGCGCATCCAAAATCCCGCTTGTTTCCAGAACGCGCTGGAAATACTGCAGCGACTCGTAGTCGTCCAGATCGGTACGCTGCAGGATTTTGAGCAGCCATTCCGCCTCAACGAAGTAAACGTTCTGTTCCGCGCGGATGGTAAAACCGGTGTTCTTTTTCTTTTCAAAGATCTCTTTCGGGATCTCCTCCTGCTCGTACCGTACAATCGGCGGCAGCGTTTTCAGCTTAGCGGCGACTGCCCGGATCACTTCTTTCGTACCTTCGGCAATCGGTGCGCACATCGTATTAAACTCCAAACCCTGCGACTCGATAAAGGAGCGCAGACGTTCTATCTGTTCGTCCGTTGCAAGGTCGATCTTATTGGCGACGACGATCTGCGGACGAGTGGCAAGAAGCGGATCGAAACGCTCAAGCTCCGTATTGATTTTCTTGAAATCCTCGATCGGATCGCGTCCTTCGCTGCCGGCGGCATCGAGAATATGCACGAGCATGCGGCAGCGCTCGACGTGGCGCAAAAAGTCATGCCCAAGGCCGACGCCCTCGCTCGCGCCTTCGATCAGACCGGGAATATCGGCCATCACGAATGAATCGCCTTCGCCCATCGTAACGACGCCGAGAACGGGAATGATCGTCGTGAAGTGATAGTCGGCAATGATCGGTTTCGCCTCGCTGACAACGGAAATCAGCGTGGATTTGCCAACGTTCGGAAAACCGAGCAGTCCGACGTCTGCGAGCAGTTTGAGCTCCAGCTGGACTTCCCATTCTTCGCCGGGCGTTCCGCTTTTGGCAAAACGCGGCGTTTGACGTGTCGGCGTCGCAAAATGCTTGTTGCCCCAGCCGCCGCGTCCGCCCTTGGCCGCGATAAAGGACTCGTCCGTGGACAGGTCGGCCATGATCGCGCCGCTTTCACATTCGCGGATGATCGTCCCGCGCGGAACGCGTATTACAAGATCTTCGCCGCTTTTTCCGCTGCGATGTCCGGACTCGCCTTTACTGCCGTTCTGCGCTTTGTACTTGCGCTTATAACGAAAATCGGAGAGCGTGGCAAGATTGTCGTCCACTTGAAAGACAATATTGCCGCCGCGGCCGCCGTCGCCTCCGTCCGGTCCCCCGGACGCAACGTATTTTTCCCGATGAAAAGCTACGGCTCCGTCGCCGCCGTCACCTGCTTTTATTTTGATTTTTGCAATATCAACAAACAAACCTGAATCCTCCATACTCTGGATGAGCTAATTTGTATTATACATTTTAGTATGCAGAATTGCAAGATGAAACGAAAAAAAACTATACAATCCGGGCAATTCATGGTAAAATACTCCCAAAGGAGGATGATCGCATGGAGAATCATAAACTGTCCGGCCGCATCTGGGTGAACCTTATCCTGTTCGGGTTCATGGGACAGATCGCATGGGCTGTCGAGAATGTGTATTTCAACACGTTTTTATTTAATTCGGTCGGCGGGAGCACGCGCGACATATCGCGTATGGTCGCATTGAGCGCCGTTACCGCCGTTGTAACAACGTTTCTGATGGGTACGCTCAGCGATCGTATCGGAAAGCGGAAACCGTTTATCTGCTTCGGCTATATTGCGTGGGGCCTGACTGTAGCGGTCTTTGCGTGGATAAGCCGGGAAAACGTAGCAAAGCTGTTTTCGATTACGTCGTCTTCCGGCGTTATAACCGCGACTGTCGGCGTCGTCATCGTTATGGACTGTCTGATGACGTTTATGGGTTCCACCGGCAACGACGCCGCGTTCAACGCGTGGATCACTGACGTTACGGTACCTGAGAATCGCGGAATCGCTGAGGGAGCGCTTTCGGTTTTACCGATTCTTGCAACGCTGATTGTCAGCGTCGGATTTGGTGCAGGCGTCACGGCTGTCGGTTATCCCGTATGTTTCCTTGCGCTCGGATCGATCGTCGTGATCTGCGGCGTCATCGGTCTGTTTACCGTACGTGATTCAAACGTCAGATCCTTGAAAAACAACGCATATTTACATGATCTGGTTTACGGATTCCGCCCGCAAGTTGTACGCGAGAATAAGTATCTGTACCTTTCGCTCGTCTGCGTATGTATCTTCTGCACGTCCGTGCAGGTCTTTATGCCGTATCTGTTTATTTACATTCAGCACTATCTGAAATTCGACTTTGGTACCTTATTGTCGGCGATCAGCCCCAAACTGATCCTGATCGTGCTGCTTGTTCTCGTCGGATTTATCGGTGCGATCCTGCTGTTCGGAAAGCTTCTTGACCGGTTCGGCAAAAAGCATTTTATCCTGATCTCGACATTCGTTTTTATCGGCGGACTTGTTCTGCTCAGCTTTGCGCAGTCCATCGGCAAATTTGCGCTGCTTGCCGCGCTCATGTTCTGCGGTTACGGCCTGATGATGATCATTCTGAACGCCACTGTTCGCGACTTTACGCCGGAGGGCAAGGTCGGTCAGTTTCAGGGTGTGCGCATGATTTTTGCCGTTTTGATCCCGATGGTGCTCGGCTCCTATATCGGCGCATTTGTTACCGAGACGTTTGCCGGCAGACATGATCTCGGCTCCTATATCAACGATTACGGCGAGTCCGTTCTGGTTCCGGTACCGGAGATTTTCGCCGCATCCGCTATCGTTTGTTTTTTGATCCTCGTGCCCGTTCTGGCTCTTCGCAAAAAGATCCGATAACTCAGATCGTTTTCGCACGCAGGATATCCCGAAGCACGCATGCGGTCGTCTGCTGATAATACGCCACGACGAATACGATCGGCAATATTCCGATGCATGCGGCGAACCATGGAATAAAGGAAAGCTTTGCATGCAGCAGGCGCATGCACGAATCCTCCATCAGACTGCAGCTGCCCCGAATCGCGGATCGAACGCTTTTTTTCGGGGAACGCGCGAACAGGATCTGTGCAAGGGCGTATTTTTGATTAATCAGTCCCGCAAAGAGTATTCCGATCATCAGACAGAGCGTTCCGCCGATCCTCGATGCATAGAGAATACTCTTTGTCTGCCACTCCGGATGCAGCGCGCCGCACACGAGGATAGTCGCTCCCGGCGCACACATTGCAGCAATGCGCAATCCCTTGCGCGCCAGAATATTCGTATGCAAACACGCGGCACGGAATCCTCTTCCTCTGCGCAGCCAGTAGCGGAACTGCAGGGCGGAAGGGTCCTTGCCGTACGAAGCACATAAAAACCACGCTGTTTCCCCCTGCCGTATCGATCCCAGCAGGCTCACGCTGACGAGTAATAAAGCAGCTTGTATGGCGCACAGAGTCAGATCTTTCGTCGGAAAGTCCGGAATGAATTGCTGGAGCGTAAATGCGATCAACGCAAAAAGAACCGTGATCGAACCCCGGATGATCGATATCCGAAACGCACGCAGCGTTCGGTTTTTCAGTCGTTCCCTTGCTTCTTTTTTGTAATCTTTTACAGACAATTTGCATCACTCCCCGTTCGATAAATACGATTCCCCGTTCCGATTTGCTTATACATATATTTAAGCATCGCAGCGGGGATTTGTTTTTCGTGATTTTACACAAATATTCCAGATTGGAATATCCGTGCAAAATATTGTGAAATATCTATGAATTTTTTGTGATGGTTTTGCACATTTCCACAAAAAAGCCATAAAAAAAGTGACTTTTTTGGATTTACCTATTGCATTATGTCCGCGAATTGTGTAAAATAACTGTGTTTGGATTGTCAAATTGCACACATTGACGAGATGTAAAAGTAGAGGAGTTTTACGGATGTCGAACAGATTGTTTCAAGGCGTTATTCACCAGATGCGCGACGCGATAGATCGTACTGTCGGCGTGATAGACGAGACCGGCGCGGTCATCTCCTGCAGCGAATTGGGCAAAATCGGCGAAGTGCTTACCGGTATTCCGGCAGAGACAAGACAGGCTCTCAGTTGTTCCATATCGATTTCCTTT
>CADAGA010000056.1:0-530 GCA_902787275.1 Oscillospiraceae bacterium
GACGGGCCGGAAGTGTCCTTGAAGGGATCGCCGACCGTGTCGCCGACGACGGCTGCCTTGTGGTTGTCGGAGCCCTTGCCGCCGTGGACGCCGCTCTCGATGTACTTCTTCGCGTTGTCCCACGCGCCGCCGGAGTTGGACATGAACACGGCCATCAGGAAGCCGGACGCCGTAGCGCCCGCAAGCATGCCGACCACGCCCGCGCTGCCGAGCACGATGCCGACGATGATCGGCGCCGCGATGGCGACGATCGTGGGCAGAACCATTTCACGCAGGCTCGCGCGCGTGCAAAGGTCGACGCATTTCGCGTAGTCTGCATCGGCCTTGCCCTCCATCAGTCCGACGATCTCGCGGAACTGACGGCGCACTTCCACGACGACGCTCTGCGCCGCGCGGCCGACGGACTGCATCGTCAGCGCCGCGAACACGAACGGCAGGCACGCGCCGATGAACAGACCGATCAGAACGGTGGGATTGTTGATGTTGAGATTGGCGAGCTTCGCAGCGCCGCCCTCGATGGAGCCGACCTT
>CADAGA010000056.1:551-10097 GCA_902787275.1 Oscillospiraceae bacterium
TGTTGATATAGGACGCCATCAGCGCCAGTGCCGTCAGCGCGGCGGAACCGATCGCGAAGCCCTTGCCGGTCGCGGCAGTGGTGTTGCCCAGAGAATCGAGCGCGTCGGTGCGCTCACGCACGGACTTGTCGAGACCCGCCATTTCCGCGATGCCGCCGGCGTTGTCCGCCACGGGGCCGTATGCGTCCGTCGCGAGCGTGATGCCGAGCGTGGAGAGCATGCCGACCGCCGCAAGGGCGATGCCGTACAGACCCTGCGACGCGTTCGCGCCGCCGCCGGAAACGTAGTAGGCCACGAGCACGCAGACTGCCACGATCAGGATGGGCAGCAGCGTCGAGATCATGCCGACGGAAAGACCGCTGATGATGATGGTCGCGGCGCCCGTCTCGGACGATGCGGCCAGCTTGCGCGTCGGCTTATAGCTGTCGGAGGTAAAGTATTCGGTGGACTGGCCGATCAGCACGCCGGAAACGAGACCGGCGAGGATCGCGATGTAGTACGTCCAGTTTTCCTTGCCCAGCACGAACCAGACCAGCGGGAAGGAGATCAGCGCGATCAGGATCGCGGAGAAGTTGGTGCCGCGGGACAGGGCGCCGAGCAGCTGCTTCTGCGTCGCGCCTTCCTTCGTGCGGACGAAGAACGTGCCGAAGATCGAGCAGATCACGCCGATCGCCGCGATCATCAGCGGCAGCGCCATGGCCTTGAAGTCGGCGCTGAACGCCGCAACGCCGAGCGCGCACGCGGAGATGATGGAGCCGACGTAGGATTCATACAGGTCCGCGCCCATGCCGGCGACGTCGCCGACGTTGTCACCGACGTTGTCCGCGATGACGGCGGGGTTGCGCGGGTCGTCCTCGGGGATGCCGACCTCGACCTTGCCGACCAGATCGGCGCCGACGTCCGCAGCCTTGGTGAAGATGCCGCCGCCCACACGGGCAAACAGCGCCATCGACGAAGCGCCCATGCCGAAGGTCAGCATCGCGCTGGTGATGTCGGCGTTATTGAGCTTGAAAACGAACTTCAGAAGAAGCAGCCACAGGGAAATGTCGAGCAGACCGAGTCCGACGACGGTAAAGCCCATCACGCTGCCGGCGGAGAACGCCACGCGCAGACCGCGGTTCAGACCCTCCTGGCAGGCGTTCGACGTACGGGCGTTGGCAGCCGTCGCGATCTTCATGCCGATGAAGCCGGACAGACCGGAGAAGAAGCCGCCCGTCAAAAACGCGAACGGCACGTACGGCGTGAGCAGCTTTGCGAAAGCCATGCCGCCGAGAATGACGAACATCACGCCGAAGAAAATCAGCACGATCCGGTATTGCCGGCCGAGATACGCGTTCGCGCCGCTGCGGATGGAAGCGGAGATCTTCTTCATGCGCTCCGTACCCTCCGAGAAGCCCATCACGCGTTTCGCCGTCAGCGCCGCAAACAGCAGCGCCAGCGCCGAGCATACCGCAGTCAGGATCACGATCCATTTGTCCAAAACAAACATCCCCTTGCAAGCCGCCTGACAAAACCGAAAAATCCGAAAAAACAGGGATAAAGGAACTGCCGGTCCAGGTTTTCCCTCAACCAACAATCGCCTTTTTGCCGCCGCGCACGCGCTCTCGCAGCCGGGACGCGGCGTCCTATTTTTTTCTTTGTGAAAAGCCGGATCTGAAAAAGGCCGCTTTTTTTTACATACTAACACATATTTTCGGCATATGCAAGAAAAAATTTCTGCTTTTGGGACTTTTTTGTTTCTTTTTGCGGAAAACGATCCGACCGGCTTGACACGCTCTGCAAAAAATAGGGCTTGACGAACGAAGCGTTTCGGGGTAAAATAGAGGTGTAAAGAGAAGGTTTTCGGAAAGGATATCTGTATGGAGAACGAATACAATCCCGACATCGTTTCCGTCGTGGACGAGGAAGGCAAGGAACACGTGTTCGAGGAGCTCGACCGCATCGAGACCGACGACGGCCGCTACGTCGCGCTGCTGCCGATGTACGACGATCCGCAGGAAATGCTCGAGGACAGCGGCGAGCTGATCATCCTCAAGGTCGAGGAGGACGACGACGGCGACACGTATCTCTGCCCGATCGAGGACGAGGACGAGTGGAACGAGGTCGGTCAGGCGTTCGAGGAACGGCTGAGCGACATGTTCGACATCGAAGAGGAAGAGTAAACATTATTATTATTTGAGCAACACCCTGCCTTGTGCGATAAAAAAGCGGTCCATATTAACCCAACGAACACTTCAAGGGAGCTTAGACTCCGTCGGCGGATTGCAGACCTCCCGGGTTTCCGGACGAAGGGAGCGTGAACCCGATGGGCGGCGCCCACCTGCCAAGAGCAGGTTATTATCGGCCGCTTTCGGCTTGGCGGGGTTTTGTTTGCCTTTTGGAGGATGAGTCAATTGGTGCGCATCATCAGCAGCGTCGTGCTGGACATTCTGCCGCACGCCAGCGGCTTTCTTTTTGCCGAGATGGATCTGGACGAGCGCGGACGGGAAAAGGTCAACTTTTTCTCCTACGAGCAGGACAAGCAGGACTGCTTCCCCATCACGGTAAAGACCTACCTGACGCACAAATTCGGCGAGTGCTACCGTGAGGTCGTCGACGAGATCGGCGATTTCCTTTCCTGCGACGCGGCGCCGCTGGGAAAGAACGGCACGGCCGTCGTCTTTGAATCCGGCGAAATGTACATTTTCGGCGCGGGCGGCTCGTTGGTCTGGAAGGGCAGGATCACCTACCAGAACAAGCCCGTGCGCGATCTCGCCGTGGACGGCAAGGACGTCTGGTGCGTCGTGCCCGAGCGCAACGCCGTGATCTGCTACTCCCCCGCCCAGAACCGCGTCTCGCTGCGCATCGGCGGCATGGAATCCGGCGCGTTCGACGAGCCGATCAGCATCTCCAAGAGCGACGATCTGCTCTACGTCAGCAGCCGCAAGGCGCAGAAGGTGCGTACCGTCCGCCTGTCGGACTACGAGGTCGCGGACCTGCGCAAATTCAAGGAACCGGTACATAAATTCTTCAAGGTCGGCGCGTGCGAATACGCCGTGCTCGACAGCGGGATCTACGCCTGCTGAAAGTCTCCCCTTGACAAAACCCATCCGGTATGGTACAGTAGACGTACCATAAAGAGTGCGTGAGGGACAAGCCCGTTGACCGCACAGCAACCTGCTTTTTTGCAAGGTGCTAACGCTTGACCGATGGGGACAGGATTACGCGGCGTCCATCGGAACGGATGGACGCTTTTTTTATGGAAAACAAGAGAGAAAGAAGGAATTCTCATGGCACACACCGTATTCACCTCCGAGTCCGTCACGAACGGACATCCCGATAAGATCTGCGACCAGATCTCCGACGCGGTGCTCGACGAGATCCTGAAGGCCGATCCCAACGGTCGCGTGGCATGCGAGACGTGCTGCACGACCGGCATGGTGCTGGTGATGGGCGAGATCACGACCGACGCGTACGTCGACATCCAGAAGATCGCGCGCGACGTGATCTGCGGCATCGGCTACAACAGCGCCGACGCCGGCTTCGACGGCAACGCCTGCGCCGTGCTGACAGTGATCGACGAGCAGTCCGCGGACATCGACATGGGCGTCAGCCGCTCGTTTGAGCTCAAATCCGGCAAGGAGGACGCGTTCAACCTGCACGGTGCCGGCGACCAGGGCATGATGTTCGGCTTCGCGTGCGACGAGACGCCGGAGTATATGCCCATGCCCATCTCCTTTGCGCGCAAGATCACGAACCGGCTGACCGAGCTGCGCGAGAACGGAACGCTGGCCTATCTGCGTCCCGACGGCAAGAGCCAGGTCACGGTCGAATATGACGAGGACCGCAATCCCGTGCGCGTGGACACGGTCGTCGTCTCGACCCAGCACAGCGCCGACATCCCGCTCGAGACGATCCGCCGCGACGTCGTCGAGCAGGTCATCCGTCCGGTCATCCCGGAGGAGCTGCTGGACGAGCATACGATCTTTTACGTCAATCCCACCGGCCGCTTCGTCATCGGCGGCCCGCACGGCGACAGCGGTCTGACCGGCCGCAAGATCATCGTCGACACCTACGGCGGCTATGCCCGTCACGGCGGCGGCGCGTTCTCCGGCAAGGACCCGACGAAGGTCGACCGTTCCGCGGCTTACGCGGCGCGGTACGTGGCGAAGAACGTCGTAGCGGCGGGACTTGCCAAAAAGTGCGAGGTCGAGATCGCCTACGCGATCGGCGTCGCCTCCCCCGTCTCCGTCACGGTCGAGACCTTCGGCACCGAGACGGTCGACCGTACGATCATCCAGCCGCTCGTCCGGAAGCACTTTGATCTGCGCCCCGCCGCGATCATCGAGCACCTCGATCTGCGCCGTCCCATCTACCGCGATCTCGCCGCGCACGGTCACTTCGGCCGCACGGACGTCGATCTGCCGTGGGAACGCACCGACAAGGCGGACGTTCTGCGCGCCGAAGCGCAGCAATAAAAACCAAAGGGCGTGCCGAGGCACGCCTTTCTTTTAGGAGGACGTATGGATTTTACGGAAGTCGTTCTGACCGTTCAGAACCGGCACGCGGACACGGCGGCTGACGTCGCCTGCATGGCTGCGCGCGGCGGCATCTACGTGGAGGACTACAGCCATCTGGAGCAGGAGGCGCATGACATCGCGCACATCGATCTGATCGACGAGGATCTGCTGCAGAAGGACAGAACGCACACAAAAATACATATTTATATATCGCCCGAGGACAATCCCGCCGAGACGGTCGCGTATCTGCAGGAGCGGCTCGCCGCCGCGTCCATCCCGTATGACATGACGCAGTCCGTCTGCCGCAACGAGGACTGGGAGAACAACTGGAAAGCGTACTTCAAGCCCATGGCCATCGGCGAGCGGCTGTTTATCCGTCCCGTCTGGGTGGAGGACTACGACGCCGCAGACCGCACCGTGCTGCACATCGAACCGGGCGTCTCGTTCGGTACGGGCACGCACGAGACGACGCGCCTGTGTCTCGAAACGATCGAAAAGCATATGGACGGCTGCCGCACGTTCCTCGACGTCGGCTGCGGCAGCGGCATCCTGTCCGTCGCCGCGCTGCTTCTGGGCGCCGAACGCGCCGAGGCGGTCGACATCGACCCGCTGGCGGTCAAGATGGCCAGACTCAACGGCGAGCTGAACGGCTTTGCCGAGCCGCGCTATACGGTGCTCGAAGGAAATCTGACCGACAAGGTGCACGGCACGTTCGACGTCGTCGCCGCCAACATCGTCGCCGACGCGATCCTGATGCTGTCGAAGGATATCCGGCAGTTTATGAATCCCGGCGCGCTCTATATCACGTCCGGCATCATCGATCTGCGCGAGGCGGAAGTGCTGGACGCGTTCGACAGGTTCGGCTTCGAGGTACTCGAGCGCTACGAGGAGGGCGGCTGGCTCTGCTTCGTGACGAGGGCGAAATGATATGCCATTAGACGGATATTTCTTACACTTTCTCACGGACGAGCTGCGTGAGGCGCTCGTCGGCAGCCGCGTGGAAAAGGTACACCAGCCCGCACGGCAGGAGCTGGTGCTGCATCTGCGCTCCTACCGCACGGCGTACAAGCTCTTTTTGTCCGCGTCGGCAAACAGTCCGCGATTGCATCTGACGGCGTACGCGCCGGAAAACCCCGCGAAGCCGCCGATGCTGTGCATGCTGCTGCGCAAACACCTGATCGGCGCGAAGCTGAGCGCAATCACGCAGTCGGGGCTCGACCGGACGGTTTTTCTCGACTTCGATGCGACGAACGAGATCGGCGATCCCGTCACGCTGCGGCTGTGCGTGGAGATCATGGCAAAGCACAGCAACGTCATCCTCTGCGATGCGAACGGCACGATCCTCGACGCGGTCAAGCGCGTGGACGCGACGCAGTCGTCGTACCGGCAGGTGCTGCCCGGCCTTGCGTACGTTTCCCCGCCGGCGCAGGATAAGCTCGACCTGCGCACGTCGTCGCCGGACGACGCGCTCGGACGGCTCCGGCAGTTCCCCGACAAAACCGTGCCATCCGCGCTTTTGCAGATCCTGCAGGGCGCGTCGCCGCTCGTCTGCCGCGAGATCGCGAGCCGGTGCGCCGCGGAGGAATCGAGCGTGCGGGAGCTGACGCCGGCACAAACCGGGAAGCTGCGCGAAACGCTCGGCGCGCTGCAGACGACGCTGCAAACGAAGGGCGAGCCGATCATCCTCTGCGACGCCGACGGGCTGTACGCGGACTTTTCGTTTGCGGACATCACGCAGTACGGCTTCGCGCGCACGCCGAAGGTCTGCGAGAGCTACTCGGCGCTGCTGGACGATTTCTACTTTGAGCGCGACCGGCTGGAACGCACGCGCCAGCGCGCGGCCGACATGCTCAAGGCGCTCTCGAACGCCGCCGCCCGCACGGCGCGCAAGCTGGACGCGCAGCGTCTGGAGCTGGAGCGCTGCGCCGACCGCGAAACGCTGCGCATCCGCGGCGAGCTCGTGCAGTCCTTCGCCGGCATGCTCGAAAAAGGCGCGCCGTTCTACGACGTGCCGAACTACTACGACGGGAACAAGATCCTGCGCATCCCCGCCGATCCCGCGCTCACCCCGATGGCGAACGCGCAGAAATACTACAAGGAATACCGTAAGGCCAAGACCGCCGAGCAGATGCTCGCGGGGCTGATCGAATCCGGCGAGCAGGAGCTGCAGTACCTTGAAACGCTGACCGATCTCGTCAGCCGCGCCGACACGCTCGCGGAGCTGGCCGCGCTGCGGGAGGAGATCGAGCAGGCAGGGTACCTCAAGCGAAAGCGCAAGGGAAACGAAAAGAATCCCAAGCCCCTGCCCCCGATCGAATACCGATCCACGGACGGGTTCCGCATCCTCGTCGGGCGCAGCAACCTGCAGAACGACCGCCTGTCGCTCAAGACCGCGAAGGGCAGCGACCTGTGGCTGCACACGCAGAAGATCCCCGGCTCGCACGTGATCGTCTGCGCCGAGGGGCGCGAGATCCCGCCGTCGACGATCGAACAGGCCGCCATGATCGCCGCCTACAACAGCAAGGCACGCTCATCCGCACAGGTGCCCGTGGACTACACCTTTGCCAAGCACCTCAAAAAGCCTGTCGGTGCAAAGCCCGGCAAGGTCATCTATCACGTTTACAACACACTGACCATCAACCCGAACCGGGAACAAACCGAAGCCCTTCGGGTACAATAAAGGAGATTATACCATGCAAAACATCATCAAAAACAAACTGCTCTCCAGCATCGTCTTTCTGGTCCTCGGCGTCCTGCTGCTGATCGCGCCCGCGGCGTCTCTGGCGCTTTTCGTGCGCATCATCGGCGCGGTGCTGGTTCTGGGCGCGCTCGTGCGGTTCATCGCGTACTTCGTCACGAAAAAAGAAGACCGCGTACCCCTCTCGCTCGTGCTCGGCATCGCCTCGGCGGCCATCGGCGTGTTCTTCCTGATCGCGCCCGGCGTGGTCACGAACGTGCTTGCCTACGTGTTCGGCGCGATCTTGATCCTCAACTCGCTGCTTGACCTCGTGATCGCCGTGCGTCTGCCGGCGCACAAGATCGTCGCCGTCCTGCTCGCGCTGCTCGGCGTCGTGCTGGGCGTGCTGGTCATCGTCAACCCCGACGCGTTCTCGACGTTCATGACGCAGCTCATCGGCGCGACGCTGATCTACGAGTCGGTCGTCGGCATCGTGACCGCGATCCTCGCGCGCAAGACCGCAAAATCCAATTTACTGAACAAATAAAGCCGAAAAAGTTGCCAGAACTTTATGCACCGCGAACGGGTCGATTTGCGTCGATTTCCTGCCGCGGTGCATAACCGTTATACAAACTGCACAAATTTCCACGCCGTTCCTTGTTTATTCTGTCAACCATTCAAAAAAGCGCACCGCCTCATTTTTCGTCATTGTGCACAAATACCGAACAGGTATTTTGTGCAGTATGCCTTGACTTTTGCAAAAATCGTGCTATACTAAAGGCACAAAGCAACGAAAGGATGGTTGACTTATGAAAGACAGAGAACTGTATGCTTTGGAACTGGACCTGCTGGATCAGATCGACTCGAAAAAGACTTCTTTTTGGCACAAGCTCTTGGCCGCATTCGAGTTGAGCATCCTTGTCGATCAGCATTGATCGGCAGCGCTCCTACCCGCTATTTACGCACCCGCACGCTGCGGGTGCGTTTTTTTCTTGACGGACGGGCGGCGATATGCTATAATCGCGCCGGAGAAACGGAGGGATACTATGGCGACACGCGCAGTCATACTCGATCTGGACGGCACGCTGCTGAACACGCTGGAGGATCTGACGGACAGCGTCAACCACGCGCTCGTACAGTTCGGCTATCCGGAGCGCACGCTCGACGAGGTGCGGCGGTTCGTCGGCAACGGCGCGCGCAAGCTGCTCGAACGCGCGCTGCCGCATGAGGTTTCGCCGCAGGAATTCGACGCGTTTTATCAGTGCTACGACGCGTACTACAAAGCGCACAGCGAGGTCAAAACGAAGCCGTACGACGGCGCCGTCGCGCTGCTGCGGGCGCTGCGGGCGCGCGGGCTTTACACCGCGGTGCTCTCAAACAAGCAGGACAGCGCGGTGCGTCCGCTGTGCGCGCACTACTTTCCCGACCTTCTGGACGCTGCGACGGGTCCGACCGCAGACCGCCGCACGAAGCCCGCGCCGGACGGCGTTTTCTATCTCGCCGAAACGCTCGGCGTCGGCACGGACGAGATCCTCTACGTCGGCGACTCCGAGGCGGACGTGCAGACGGGACGCAACGCCGGCGTCCGGACCGTCGCGGCGCTGTGGGGGTTCCGCGACCGCGAAACGCTCGAAAAAGCCGGCGCGGTCCTGTTCGCAAAATCGCCGGAAGAAATCCTCGATCATATAGACATTTAAGAAAAAACGTGGTATACTGTTTTTACTACTATGAAGGAGGAAAAAATCATGCAATCTGTCAAAAAATACCTTGCGGAATGTATCGGCACGTTCGTGCTGGTGTTTTTCGCGTGCGGCACCGCCGTCGTGACCAAGTGCTCTGTCGATAACCCGGCAGGCTACCTTGCGACCGCCCTGGCGTTCGGTCTGGCGATCGTCGCGATGGCGTACTCCATCGGCAACGTCTCCGGCTGCCACATCAACCCCGCCGTGTCCATCGCCATGCTCGTCAGCGGCAAGATGAGCGTCAAGGACTTCTGCGGCTACGTCATCGCGCAGTTCATCGGCGCGATCGCCGGCGCTGCGGCGCTCATGGCGTTCGTCGGCAAGGAAAGCGGTCTGGGCACCAACGGTCTGGCCGGCGTCGACGGCAGCATCGTCAAGGGTCTCGTGATCGAAGTCATCCTGACGTTCGTGTTCGTCCTGGCGATCCTCGGCGTGACGAGCAAGGTCGAAAACGGCAAGGTCGCCGGTCTCGTGATCGGTCTGTCGCTCACGCTCGTGCACCTGCTGGGCATCGCGTTCACCGGCACGTCCGTCAACCCCGCGCGTTCGTTCGGTCCCGCGCTGTTCGCCGGCGGCGAAGCGCTCTCGAGCGTCTGGGTCTTTATCGTTGCCCCGCTGGTCGGCGGCG
>CADAGA010000057.1:0-2464 GCA_902787275.1 Oscillospiraceae bacterium
CTGCGTACTCGTGTGTGACGGAGACGGCGGCGTGACTGCTGCCGAAAACGGGACGAACGTCCTCGTGCTCGCCGTCGACGACGCAGCCGGAACGATCACCTGTCTGCTGTAAGGAGGGAATATTATGGCATTTGATACGATCAGATTGGAAAAGGGTCTGTACACGACCGGCCGTACCTTTACCGGCGCGCTCGAGGCGCTCGACCCGTCCGACCAGTACAAGGGAACCGCGCTCGAGGGTCTCGACGCCTACCAGCGTCAGCTCAAGCGCTTCGACATCCGCGTAAGCGGTCCCGGCAGCAGTCCCGTGGAGAAGTTCTTCGCCACGACGGATTCCGCCGCGCTGTTTCCCGAAGACGTTTCCCGCGCCGTGCGTCAGGGGATGGAGGAGGCGGATCTGCTGTCCTCCGTCGTCGCCGCCACGACCGAGATCGACGGTCTCGACTACCGCGCCGTCGAATCCGTGCCGACCGACGAGGACAAGGAGCTTTCGCTCGTCGCGGAGGGCGCGTCCATTCCCGAAACGGTCGTGCGCACGCAGGAGAATCTCGTGAAACTCCGCAAGCGCGGCCGCATGCTGACCGCGTCCTATGAGGCGATCCGCTTCCAAAAGCTCGATCTGTTCACGATCACGCTCAAGCAGATCGGCGCGTACATCGCCCGCACGCAGTTTGCGGACGCGGTGGAGGTGCTGCGAAACGGCGACGGCAACGACAACGCCGCGCCGACGTCGAACGTCGCGGATACGTCCGGTCATACGCTCACGTACAGCGATCTCGTGGATTTCTGGAATCTGTTCTCGCCGTACAGTCTGCGCACGATGATCGCGTCTCCCGCGGTCGTGGCGGCGCTGCTCAATCTCTCGGAGTTCAAGGACGCGCGCGCGGGCTTCAGCTTCCAGAGCACGGGCAAGATGATCACACCGCTCGGCACGGAGCTGCTTCGCTCCGGCGCAGCGCAGGACGGCGAGCTGATCGGTCTCGACAGTACGTGCGCGCTCGAAATGGTCAAGGCGGGCGACGTCACGACCGAGTTCGACAAGCTCATCGACCGTCAGCTCGAACGCGCCGCGATCACCATGACCGCAGGATTCTCCAAGATCTTTAAGGACGCGTCCCGCGTGCTGAGCATCTGACGGAGGCGCGCGATGAACGAATGGACCGTACTGGAACGTCTGCACGAGCTTCTGCCGCTGACGGATGACGAGCGCACGCAGGCTCTGCCGCTGTGCCGCGCTGCGGCGCAGGAAATGCGCGAGAAGCTCAGAAGCGGCGCCGATCCCGACGACGCGCGTCTGTCGCGTGCCGCCGCCGGCATCGCGTATTACCGCTGGATGCTGCGAAGCAGCGCGCCGAACGCGGACGTGACGTATTTCAAGGCAGGCGACGTGACCGTCCGCCGCGGAGACGCCGCGCCGGCAAAACGCGCCGCCGAAGTGCGCGACGAGCTGCTGGAGGCTGCGCTGCCGCTGCTGCGGGACGAGCGGTTTCTGTTCCGTGCCGTATGAAGGAGGAAGAAATGCAGATCAAGCAATTCCTGGACCGATTCGGCAGACGGGCTTTTCTCACGCAGCGCGACGGATGGACGAGCGCGCCCTTTCACTGCTTTCTGCAGCCGCTGCGCTATAAGAACAAAATGTACCTCTACGGCGTCAACACGCAGATCGGTTACAACGCGCAGGGTTATTACCTGTATATCGGTCCGCCGGAGCACGACCTGACGCGCCTGACGGACGAGACCGAACTGGCTGTCGGCGACGACCGTTACCGGATCGACCGCGCGGAAAAGGTATACTGTGCAGACGCGCTCTATTATATCTGGGCGATCGTCCGCACCGTCGTGGAGGAAGAAAGCGAGGAAGACGTATGAGCAGCATCAGCGCTTTGCCGGCTGATATCGTCCGCTGGCTGTCCGCCCAGTCCGATCTGTCCGACATCACGTTTCTGACAGAGTTTCCGGCGATCAAAAAAGCCGTGCCTCTGCGCAAGGTCATCGTCGCGGTCGGACTGCATGACGTGACGCTGACCGATCAGTTCCGCGACGACGGCAACGGCGTGCTCGTGCGGCAGGAATACTGCCGCA
The DNA here is from genome assembly GCA_902787275.1 of Oscillospiraceae bacterium. Taxonomy (GTDB): domain Bacteria; phylum Bacillota; class Clostridia; order Oscillospirales; family Acutalibacteraceae; genus UBA1425. The sequence goes on from CADAGA010000057.1 coordinate 2,083, forward strand.
GCGCCGCCATGAACGTCCACCTCGCTATCCACGTCCCGTTTTCCCGCGGCGGTCATACCTGCCACGAAGTGTTTTCCGACGTGATCGACGCGCTGAATTTTGCCTCCGATCTGCACATCGAGGAATCCGGCTGCGAAGCTGTCACCGAGGACAGGGACACGGATGCGCTGGTTCTCAAAGGATACGTTCGCATCACGGCGGACTTTTGCCCCGCAGCCTCCTCCAATCTCAACTTTCAGTCGTTTTTCGACAAAGAGCTGCTCTGCGGGACGCATATCCGTGACGCTTCGATCCATGCCAGCGCGGAGGAAAAGTATCTGTGGGAGCATCCGCTGTACGTCATGCGGTACATCGGAAACGGCACATCGTCCAGACTGATCAC
>CADAGA010000057.1:2489-11953 GCA_902787275.1 Oscillospiraceae bacterium
TGATCACGCTCGACTTCGAGCCGTCCTGGGCAGCGGTCTTTGCCGTGGGTTGTCCGCCGTTCCGGTACGACTCGACGCAGCAGCGCATCGACGCGTACACCTCGTTCGCGTCTAAGTACGGCAGCGCCGAGGGGATCGCCATCAGCGGACGGAACGTCACCGTCACCTCCGGACAGACCAATTACGCCGACGCGATGCCGTATCTGAACCGGGCGGGCTACACGTATTGCCTCGCCGCTGCGAAATGATTTGACACCTGCCGCCGCATTTCGGTACTTGCCGACGTGCGGCGGCTTTTTTTGCTTATGGTTAAATATCGCTTGACAAGAATCGTTTGCGGATGTATAATATTTCATACTCAATGCATAAAGGAGAGGTATTATGAAAAAGATTCTTGCACTTTCACTCGCAGTCCTGTTCGTGCTGCTGGCGTTTGCCGGCTGCGGCGGAAAGACCGAAACAACCGAAAACGGTTCGGAAACTGCCGGAAAGCTCGTTATGGCGACCAACGCTTCCTTCCCGCCCTATGAGTACAAGGACGGCGACGCCATCGTCGGTATCGACGCGGAGATCGCGGATGCGATCGCCAAGAAGATCGGCATGGAGCTGGAAATCGTGGACACCGAATTTGATTCCATCATCGCGGGCGTGCAGTCCGGCAAGTTCAGCATGGGCATGGCCGGCATGACCGTGACCGAGAAGCGCATGGAGAGCGTAAATTTCTCCGACACCTATGCCAAGGGCGTGCAGGTCATCATCGTTAAAGAGGACAGCACCATCGCAGGTCCCGAGGATCTGGGCGACGTCATGATCGGCGTGCAGCAGAGCACGACCGGCCACATCTACGCTTCGGACGACTACGGCGAGGATCACGTCACAGCCTTCAAGACCGGCAACGACGCCGTGCAGGCACTTGTCGCCGACAAGGTCTCCGCGGTCATCATCGACAACGAGCCCGCGAAGTCCTACGTTGCGTCCAACCCCGGCCTGAAGATCCTGGATACCGCGTATGCCGAGGAAGATTACGCCATCTGCGTCGCGAAGGAGAACACGGAGCTGCTCGACAAGATCAACACCGCGCTCGCGGAGCTGACCAAGGACGGCACGATCGACGCCATCATCACAAAGTATATCCCTGCATAAACAATCGCTGCGTTACGGGGGCGGGAATAAAACCCGCCCCTTTTTTCTAAGAGGAGCTAAGGTATGAATCAACTGGTTTTGGCAGCCGGCAGTCTGGCGTCGCAATTCAAGCTGAACTTCATCGACGGCGAGCGCTGGAAGTGGATGGTACAGGGTCTGCTTGCCACGCTGGAGATCACGGCCGTCGCGCTGGTGATCGGCATCGTGATCGGCGTCGTCGTGGCGGCGGTGCGCTCGTCCTACGACAAGAACAGGGAGACCATGAAAGCCAGAGGCGGCGTCGGATATGCGCTTTTGTCCGCGGCCAACGCGATCTGCAAGATCTATCTGACCATCATCCGCGGCACGCCCAGCGTGGTGCAGCTGCTGATCTGTTACTTTATCATTTTTGCCACGTGGCGCAACGGCATTCCCGTGGCGATGATCTCCTTCGGCATCAACTCCGGCGCGTACGTCGCAGAGATCTTCCGCAGCGGCATCATGTCCGTGGACGAAGGACAGTTCGAGGCCAGCCGCTCGCTCGGCTTCGGCTATTTGCCGACGATGCGCTACGTCGTCGTTCCGCAGGCGTTCAAGGCAGTCCTGCCTGCGCTGGGCAACGAATTCATCGTGCTGATCAAAGAGACGTCCATCGCCGGTTACGTGGGCATCATGGATCTGACCAAGGCAGGCGACCTGATCCGCGGACGCACGTTCTCGGCGTTTATGTCGTTGATCACCGTGGCGCTGGTCTATCTCGCGCTCGTGATGCTGCTGACGTGGCTTCTCGGCAAACTCGAAAGGAGGCTGCGCAAGAATGAACGGTAACGACGTGCTGCTGAAGGTCGTCGGACTGAAAAAGCATTATAACAAAGGCGCGGTCAAGGCGCTCGACGGCGTGGACTGCGAGATCCACGCGGGCGAGGTGGTCGTGATCATCGGCCCTTCCGGGTGCGGGAAATCGACGTTTCTGCGCTCGCTGAACCTGCTGGAAATGCCGACCGAGGGTGAGATCTACTTCGAGGGCGAAAAGATCAACGATCCGAAGATTGACATCAACCTCCACCGGCAGAAGATCGGCATGGTGTTCCAGCAGTTCAATCTGTTCAACAATCTCGATATCCTGTCGAATATCACGCTCGCGCCGATGAAGCTGCTGAAAAAATCGAAGGCAGAGGCGGAGCAGATCGCGATGGATCTGCTCAACCGCGTCGGACTTGCGGACAAGTCGCAGAACTATCCGTCGCAGCTCTCCGGCGGGCAGAAGCAGCGTATCGCCATCGTGCGTGCGCTCGCGATGAAGCCGGACGTGATGCTGTTTGACGAGCCGACCTCGGCGCTTGATCCGGAAATGGTCGGAGAAGTGCTCGAGGTCATGAAGGAGCTGGCGCGTTCCGGTATGACGATGGTCGTCGTCACGCACGAGATGGGGTTTGCCCGCGAGGTTGGCTCCCGCGTGCTGTTCATGGAGGGCGGCAGGATCGTCGAAGAGAACGAGCCGAACGCGTTTTTCGCGTCGCCCAGGAGCCAGCGTGCGCAGGACTTCCTGTCCAAGGTACTATAAACAATAAAAACGGAGCCGTCCTGCGACGGCTCCGTTTTTCTGTATGCGGTTCAGGAGAGCTTGGCTCTGTACAGGACGGATTCTTTTGCAAACGCTTCCCGTACGGCGTAGTACGCGTCCTTCGGCTGGCCCTGCCCGTCGATGATACCCCATCCGGTTTCGACGGGACAGTCCGGCTGGCCGCAGACGTAGCAGTATTCCGCGTCATCCCACATGTAGATGAACGCGCCGATGCAGAACGGCATCGAACGCAGACGCGGGATCAGATCGGCATAAAACTTCGCCTGACCCGCGCTCGTGTGCGGGTAGCCGAGCAGACCGAAGCCCTTCGGCAGTTCGCGGTAGATGTGGTTTGCGAATTCGCCCTTGAACAGGGCTTTGGCCTTTTCGGCGTTGGTCATGCCGGCGCAGCTGATTTCAATATCCTTGCGCAGGGTTTCCGGCAGGCGGGCGATGAAGGCGTCGACGTCCGCGGCGGCTTCTTTCTCGCTGTGCACGCCGTACTGTTCGAGGATCGCACGCTTTTCCTCATCGGACTTCGGCTCGCCGCAGCCGATGTAGCCGAACTCGGTCAGCAGAACAGGCTTGCGGGTGACGATGTGATACAGACGCATGACGGCCGGATAGGCGCTGATGGTCTTGATGACGTTTTCAAACGAACCGAAGTACAGATCCAGACCGACGAAGTCGGTGAACGCGTTGTAGCGCGTCATGCGGAACGGCAGCTTGATCAGCCCCGGACCGCCGAAATTGTAGCCGATCAAAACGTCGCCGCGGATCGGATACATAGCCTGCAGCTGCACGCCGATGAATTTTGCCGCCTCTTTCATGTTAAGCGGCTTTGTGAAGCGGTCGACGCCCATTTCGTTGCAGACCTGGATCGCGCCGACGATGCCCTTCAGGTCGTTGACGTAGAAACGCGCGACTGCCTGGATGCGCGGGATATCCTCCGCTCTGCGGATATCCAGACCGTTTTCGAGATACGTATAGGGATACGGCGTGATGGCGAGCACGCGGATGCCCTTCGCCGCATATTCGGCCATCTCGTTTTTGACCCAGAGGTAATAGGGCGACAGCTCGCCGTTCTCGTCGAACGGGAACGGGATATCCTCGCGGATCCAGCCGATGTTGGCGCCGAGGATCGCGTCATAATCGGGCTCTGGGTGGCATACGCCGCTCATGAATCCGCCCGTCTTTTGAAAGATCTTCGTGGTTTCCGCCCACGTATTTGCGGTAAAGCCGGTCACGCCGAATGCCGAGGACAGGAACGGCACCAGCACGGCAAGGAAGAAGGCAAGGATCTTTGCCGGAACTTTCGGGAACAGCAAACGCAGCCCTCCTGTCATTTAAAATCGTGTTGATTATAACACGCTTTTTGCCGCTCTTCAAGTGAATATGCCGAATTGGTAATAAGGTTTCCGGGGTATTCTTGACAAAAAAAGCGCAATTGACTATAATGCAGACAGAGGTGATCCGCATGTTCAGAAGGATTTGGAGCTTTATCATGAGCGCGGTCATTTTTCTCTGCTCGCTCGTCGGTATCCGCATCGGCGGTACGGGCGGCAGCGGGGAAATGATCTCGTACGGATCGTCGAAAAAGATCGTCACGATCTCGCTCGACGAGAACCCCTCGACCGGTTACCGCTGGGAGTACGCGTCGTCGCCGGAGGGCGTCCTGCTGCTGACGAATGACGCGTATCATTCCGACGCGCCTGCGGGCGTGGTCGGTGCGGGCGGAGTCCGCTCGTTCTCGTTCGCGGGAGTCAAAGAGGGGAAAACCGTGCTGACGTTTTCGTATCTGCGTGCGTGGGAGGGCTCTCCCATCCGCACGGTCGTGATCGAGGTCACGGTCACGGCGGACAAGCAGATCGAAGCGAAGCTGCTGTCGGATACGGATAAAGCATGATGAAACAGAGAAACGGTTTACGTGCTGTCGCGGATACGGCGGTCGGCGCGCTTTTACTGGGGATGCTGTGGCGCTTTCGCGGCTCGCACGGCTGGGGCGCCGCATGGGGCGTGCTGGCGTGCGGCTTCGTTTGTTTGCTGTTTCTGACGGCGGTGATCGGCAAAAAAGAGCGCGTTTCGTTCGCGGTGCTGTCCGCGGCGGCACTTTCCTTTATGCTGACGACGCCGAGCTGGGGCACGTTCCTTTCCGGCGTCACGGGCGTCCAGTCGCTGAGTGCAAAGGGTTCGGACGCGGTGACGGACGTGTTCGTGCATCCGGCGTCCGCTGCGGTGCTGATGCTCTGCCTCGGCTGCGGGATGGTCGCCGTGTTCGGCGTGCTGCTGGGCAAGTGCTTCGGCGGCAAAACGTGGCGGCTGCGCGATTTTGCGCTGGTGCTGCTCACGTTTTACGTCGTGACGCTTCTGATGCAGGCGACGGCGTCGCACGCGGTCTTTCGCTTTCTGCAGCCGGAGGCAGTGCGCGTGTTCGCTGCCGATCTGCGCGCGAACGGCATCACGGACGGTGTGTTCAAAACGTATCTTCACCATTTCGGCAAGATCGACTGGGGCAAAAAGATGCTCGGAGGCAGGCACTACTTTGCGGCGATCGAGGCGATCTCCCGCGCGGTCGCGGCTGCTGCGGTGCTGCTCGTCGTGCGCTTTGCCGTAAAGGACAAACAGGCGGCGCGCACGGGTGCGGTCGTCTGCGGCGCGTTCGCGCTGGCGATCACGTTGTCGGACGTGTGGTTTTTCCTCGACGCCGGCGGATATCACGGTGCGCAGGGCTATGTGCTTCCCGATTGGATCGCGGCATGGAGTACGTGGGAGTACTGCACCGGCTTCGTGGCCGGCGCGATCATCACGGGGTACGCGCGGCGGCTCTGCGTGACGACGGAAGTCGCACTGCCGCAAAAGCTCACCGGAAACGTGCGGAACGTTTTTGCGTACGTTTTGTTCTTCGTCGGCGGGCTCGGGCTCAACGTCGTGCGACCGATGCTCGTGCGCATGGAGCGCTCGTCTTTGCAGATCCCGGCTGTCATCGCTGCGGCGCTTGCCGTGATCGGCGTGTCCGTCCTTTTGTGCCGCAGATGGGGCGCGGCGCTCGAAAATGCGCCGTCCGACGCGCTTGCGTGTGCGCTCGTTGCCTTCTTCGCGGGATATTATCTGCTGCTGTATCTGTTTGCGTACGAGCCGCAGGTCAGGGAACTGCGGATGCTGCACAACGTCCTCGTACTGCTCTCTTATGCGCTCGTGACGGCATGGTGCGCGCTTCGGGCTCTGCCTGCGCGCCGTGCGCGGGAGCGCGTTTCATGAAAAATGCCATCAGCTTGCGGGACCCGGCTTTGCCGGGTTCTTTTTTTGTGCGCGATGCGGGAGTCTTTGCATATACTGTCAGCGGAATCCTTTAGAAAGGCAGGTCATCGCATGCAAAACGACCCGATGGAACCCATGATCGAAAAATACAGACAGGAGCTTCTGGCGTTCAGCCGCAAATATCCGAAGTACGTGCCGCAGCCTAAACCCGATGACGAACCTGCTCCAGAGCCGGAGCGTGAACCGGAGCCGGAACGCATCCTGCCGCAGGGGCAGCTCGTGCGCGAGGACTTCCCGGACGAGGCGGTCAGCGCGGTGATGAGCGTGACGGAGCGCCGTCGGAACGTCGCGCAGCGCGAGCAGCTCCCGCCGCAAGCAGCCGCAGCGCAGCCGCCGCAGGACAATGACGAGGAACAGGCGTTCATCGAAAACGCCGAAGCATTTCCGCCGTATCTGAACGGAAGCGTCGAACAGTTTCCGTCAGAAGCGGACTTCCTGCGCCTGAACCCCGAATCGGGATTTCTGCGCGTGCAGGTGTTCGCCGCGAATCAGGCTTTCCCGATCCCGAACGCGACGGTCGTCGTCAGCAAACACTTTCCGGCCGAGGACTGCGTCTTTTTTAAAACGCAAACGGATGCGAGCGGCATCATGAGCCGCATTACGTTGCCCGCGCCGGATCGCCTTCTGGCGGACGCGCCGTCGGCGATGCAGCCGTACGCGACCTACGACGTGCGCGTGACGCATCCGCTGTTTACCGAGGTGCATCTGGCGGACGTGGCGGTCTTTGACAGCGTGGAGACGGTGCAGAACGTCGAAATGATCCCGTGCCGGCCGGATATCGATCCCGCCATGCTGACGGACGGGGAGGGGTAAGGATGGCTGTCGTGCAGGTCCCTACGACCATCACCGTTCACCTGGGCGCGCCCAACGAAGCGGCACAGAACGTCCGCGTGCCGTATATCGACTATATCAAGAACGTGGTCTGCAGCGAGATCTATCCCACGTGGCCGGATAACGCGCTTCTGGCGAATATCTACACGATCCAGTCCTTTACGCTCAACCGCGTGTTCACCGAGTATTACCGCACGCGCGGGTATACGTTCGACATCACGAACAACACGGCGTTCGATCAGGCGTTCGTGCCGGGACGCAAATACTTTGAGCCGATCAGCGACATGGTGGATATGGTGTTCAATACGTATATCGTCCGCGCCGGTCAGGTGCAGCCGCTTGCGGCGCAGTACTGCTCCGGCAGCGGTGTGACGTGCGCCGGACTGTCCCAGTGGGGAACGGTATCGCTGGCGAATCAGGGATATTCCGTACTTTCGATCCTGCGCTACTACTTCGGGCAGGACGTTTCGCTCGTCTACAACGCGCCGACCGCGCCGAACATCCCGTCCTATTCCGGCGTGCCGCTGCAGATCGGTTCCGCGGGCGCGCAGGTGCGTACCGTGCAGCGTGAGCTCAACCGCATCAGCGCGAACTATCCCGCGATCCCGCGCATCGGCAGCGTCAGCGGCGTGTTCGACGCCGCCACACGCAACGCCGTCATCGTGTTCCAGCAGATCTTCGGTCTTGCGGTCGACGGCGTCGTCGGCAAGCAGACGTGGTACAAACTCAAGTATATTTATAACGGCGTCAAGAATCTCTCGGAGATCTACAGCGAGGGGCTGACCATCAGCGAGGTCGAGCGCGTGTTCTCGAACGTGCTGCGGCAGGGCGACCGCGGCATCGCGGTGCGCACCATCCAGTATTATCTCAATTTCGTCGGGCAGTTCAACGACAGCCTGACCATCGGTATTGCCGAGGACGGCATTTTCGGTCAGGAAACGAAACGGGCGGTCGAAGCGTTCCAGCGGTACTACGGTCTGACCGCCGACGGGATCGTCGGACGAAACACCTGGAACGCCGTGATCGACGCGTACAACGACATTCTGCGCTCGCTGCCGTCGGATTTCACGGGCTTTTCGTCGCTGCTGTACCCGGGATATTACGTAACGCGCGGCGCATCCGGCAGGATCGTCGAGCAGCTGCAGACCTTCCTGCGCGTGATCGCACGCAATAACAATGCGATCCCGAACGTGGCGGTGGACGGCATATTCGGTCCGCAGACGCAGGCGGCGGTGATCGCAGTGCAGAACTGGTTCGATCTCGAGCCGGACGGCGTCGTCGGACCCATCACGTGGAACGCCATCATTACGCTGTACAATGAATACCGCTGAAAAAGAAGCGAAAAATAACTGCGTGGTTTTCACGCAGTTGTTTTTTTGGAGGATACTATGGATTTCGGCGGGGAGTACAACGCGGTGTGTACTGCGTTCGAGCAGGCGATCGGCTGCGGGCGCAGCTTCGATCTGGTCGCGCGCGCGTTTCAGATCGGGAACCGCGCGCTCAAGCTCTATTTTGTCAACGGGCTGATCGCAACGGACAGCGCGGTCAAAATGCTCGGCGATCTGCTGACGGCTGACGCGGACGCGTATAGGACCGTATCGGATGCGCAGACGCTCGCACAGAGGTTCGTGCCGTTCGTCGAGACGCGGACGACGCTGGAGCTTCCGACCGCGGTCACGGCGGTGCTGTCCGGTCAGGCCGTTCTGGTCGCCGAGGGTGTGCGCGGCGCGGTGCTCGCGGACGTGCGCAAATACGCCTCGCGCACGCCGGACGAACCGGAGAACAACCGCGTGCTGCTCGGCCCGCACGAGGGGTTCAACGAGGTGCTGCTGCAAAATACCGCGCTGCTGCGCCGGCGCCTGCGCGATCCGGCGCTGACCATCACGCTGCTGCAGATCGGCACACGCTCCAAGCTCGACGTGGCGGTCTGCTCGGTCGACGGCAAAGCCGACCCGAAGATGCTCGAAACGGTGCTCTCGAAGCTGCGCTCGATCCGTGTCGAGACGCTGGCGATGGCGCAGGAGAGCCTTCTGGAGTGTCTGGTGCCCGGGCGGCACTTCAACCCGTTCCCGCGCGTGCGGTACACCGAACGCCCCGACTCCGCCGCCGCGTCCGTCGCGGAGGGCAGCATCCTCGTCATCACGGACAATTCGCCCGCGGTCATGGTGATCCCGGCGGGCTTTTTCGACTTCCTGCAGGACACGAACGACTTTTATTTCCCGCCCATGCTCGGTTCTTTCCTGCGCCTTGTGCGTCTGTTCGTGTTTTCGTCCACGATGTTCCTGACGCCCGTGTGGTATCTGCTGGTGCGCAACCCGCAGTATATCCCGCCGTGGCTCGACTTCATCCGCATCGACAAGCCGATCGCCGTGCCGGTTCTGGTGCAGCTCGTCGCGATCGAGCTCGTGATCGATGCGCTGAAACTCGCGTCCATCAACACGCCCAATTCCTTGAGCAATTCTTTCAGTGTGATCGGCGCGCTGGTGCTCGGTCAGTTCGCAGTCGACGCGCGATGGCTGACGCCGGAGGTCGTGTTCTACATGGCGTTCGTCGCCGTGGCGAACTTCACGCAGCCGAGCTTCGAGATGGGGCACGCGTACAAAATGGCGCGTCTGTTCGTGCTGGCGCT
>CADAGA010000058.1 GCA_902787275.1 Oscillospiraceae bacterium
AAAAATATCCGCTGTTTGCGTGGAATTGATCGTGGACCGTTTATATAGGGAGGATATGAAATGAAAAAAATATTGTCCGTATTGCTTTGCGCCGTTCTTTGCGCTTGCACGCTCAGCACTGCCGCACCGGCGTTCGCTAAGGCGGTCGCCGACGCGGAAAAGACCATGCTGATCGTGGAGCTTGAGGGCGAGAACGCGCTCGAGATGCTCGGCGAGGGGATGACGCTGCAAAGCGCGCTGCGTCCGATCGACGCCGAACGGAAAAACGCTGTTCAGGCAATCGAATCGGTCTCACGAAAAGCGGAGGTCACCTACACCTATACGCACGTGCTCAACGGTGTGGCGGTCGAAGCGGCCAGAGCAGACGCTGCGAAGATCGAAAGACTCGACGGCGTGCGCGCGGTGTACGACGTCGGCGGCGTCAAGGTGCGCGCAGAGTCCGTTCCCGCCGGATCGCTGATCTCGTCCGGCAGTATGATCGGCGTGGATAAGCTGCACGAGGCGGGCATCGATGGTACCGGTACAGCGATCGCAGTCATCGACGGCGGTCTTGAGTGGGATCACACGGCGATGCTGCTGTCCGATCCCGCGAGCGCGAAGATCAGCAAAGACGACGTTGCCGCGGTGCTTGCCGCCAATACGATGAACTGCAAGGACGCGAAAGCGGACAGTCTCTATAAGAGTGCAAAGGTGCCGTTTGCCTACGACTACTGCGACAAAGATACCGAAGTGGAGGACTGGAACAATGCCGATCCCGACCACGGCACGCACGTTAGCGGGATCGCCGCGGGCAACAGCGACAAGCTGGTCGGCGTCGCGCCCGAGGCACAGGTGCTGATGTTCAAGATCGACGTATATAATGACGAGACGTTCCTCGCCAACCTTCTCGCGGCGATCGACGACGCGGCGAAATTCGACGTTGCGTCCATGAATATGAGCGTGGGTATGGATTTCGAGATGCGCAGCGATCCGGCGCACGCACTTCTGGTCAAGGCGATCGAAAATGCCAGAAACAGCGGCATCACCGTTTGTACCGCGGCAGGCAACGCCGGCGTTTTCAGCGATTCCGTGCTGCAGCCTGACAACGGTACCAACGGCGTCCCGAATTCCATCGCGGATTCGACGAGCGTTGCGTCGGTTGATAATGTAAATCTGTCACAGCCTGTCGCGTATATGATCGACGCGCTGCGGTTCGGCGACAAGCAGATCCCCGTGCTTGGCTTTACGTCACTGGGCTTTCCGTCAGGGTGCGAGTTCGTGCCGGTGGGAAAGAAAGGCCCCGAATCCCCGGTAGCGGGAAAGGTCGTTCTGCTTTATGACAGCAGTGTCAACGCTCGTCCGTATCTGCATGATTCGAGCATCAAAGCTTATATCTTCAGTGAAGCTGTGATGAATACAAACATGAATGAAATCTACCAGGTCACCAAGGAGATGATGGTGATCGACAATACGGATGCGTACCGTCTGATGCACTGTTCCGAACGAACGTATGAACTTGTCTATTCGGAGTATTATGCGGAGCCTGCGGACGTTCTGCGCGCGAGCGAATTTACCGGCTTCGGTGTGAGCGAGGATCTGGAACTCACCGTCGATATAGCTGCGCCGGGCGGGATCATTTTCTCGAGTGTGATCGGCGGGCAGTACGATGTATATAACGGTACGTCGATGGCGTCGCCGCACATCGCGGGCAGCGCCGCACTGCTGGAACAGGTCATGAACAAGACGAATCCCGATCTGACGGGCAGGGAAAAGGCCGATCTGAAGGAGAGTCTGATGTGTTCCACTGCAGATCCCGTTATCTCCGGCGACGCGCCGCTTTCACCGCGCGCGGTCGGCGCGGGACTTGTGAATCTGGCCGAGGCAGTCGGTGCGAATGCCGTGTTGGTCGGTGAAAACGATCGTACGGCGATCAACGTCGGCGACGGGATCGAAGACACGTTGAAACTGTCCTTCACGGTCAGGAACTTTTCAAAGAAAGACGTGCGGTATGACACGCTGAGCTTTGACGTTATTACCGATGACTATACCCGCGAGCGTGTGTTTGACGAAACGACCGGTACGTATTCGACCCGTCAGCTGATCACCGGACAGAGCGTTCCTCTGACGTTCTCTGTTGCGCAGTCCGACATGCCGCGCAGCATTTCTCTGCATCCCGGCGAGTCCAGAACCGTGACCTGTACACTGCAGCTCGACGCGCAGCAGCTTGCCGAAAACGCTGAAGTATTCACGAACGGATTCTACGTGGAGGGTTACGTGTATCTGACGGATTCCATGTCCGGAAATACGCCGCTGAATATCCCGTTTATGGGCTTCAGAGGCAACTGGTCGACCGTTCCTGCGCTGGAGTACGGCGATATCTACGACGAATTCTGGGGGATGCTTTCGTACGTCGGCGAGGGATACTCTGTGCGCCGCAGCATCAAGCGCCTGACGTTTACGCTCGTGGATAAAGACGGTGTCGTCTGCGGCACGCACACGGAAGAATATGTCAAGAAAGGCACCGTGTACGAAAAGACAACTCTAGCTGACCTGTTCGACGGGGAGACGGTGCCGGACGGCAACTATAAACTGATCGTGCGCGTTCAGACGAGCGTCCCGGGCGGCGAAGAGCAGATCTGCGACGACGGAATCACAGTCAGGATCGATCGCACGCCGCCGACTGTTCTGGACGTGAAGCGGATCCGTACCGCGGACGGCTGCGACGTCGTCATCACGTGCGACTGTGACGATCTGGACTACGTCGAACTGCACGGTGCGTCGCTGCTGGACTATAAGTTCTATGATCTCTATCCGTTCGTCGTGACTGCGGTAGACAGATCCGGCTTGGAATCTGTGTTCGGCAAGCAATCGCTGGCATTGCGCATCTGTGAATTCCTTGTCAACATTCCGGTCAATATCATCCTTTGGATGATGAGAGTGCTGGGCCTTGTTTACGAGGAATAAAGAAAAAATACGGCCGTCGTGCCCGATCCGGGTACGGCGGCTTTTGCATATAAAAAATCCCCGCACCAGGAAGGCACGGGGAAAAGGAGATTGACAAAAGTTATCTCTTGGAGAACTGCGGAGCGCGGCGGGCGCCTTTGAGACCGTACTTCTTTCTTTCCTTCATTCTGGGGTCTCTGGTAAGGAAGCCGGCTTTCTTGAGCGCGGGACGAAGCTCTTCGTTGAACTGCAGGAGAGCGCGGGAAAGGCCGTGGCGGATCGCGCCTGCCTGACCGGTCACGCCGCCGCCTGCGACGGTGCAAACGATGTCGAACTGACCTTCGGTCGCGGTGAGAACGAGCGGCTGACGCACGATCAGCTTGAGGGTCTCAAGGCCGAAATAATCGTCGATGTCTCTGTCGTTGATGGTGATCTTGCCGGTGCCGGCATAGACGCGGACTCTGGCGACGGAGCTCTTTCTGCGGCCGGTGCCGTAGAAGTAAGGATTAGAATCGTACATTTAAGTTGCCTCCCTTTCTCTTAAAATTCACGGACTTCGGGCTTCTGGGACGCCTGCTTGTGCTCGGTGCCTTTGTACACGCGAAGACGGGTGAGTGCCTTGCGGCCGATGGTGTTGTCGGGAAGCATGCCCTTGACAGCCTTTTCAATCACGAATTCCGGACGGGTCTTCATCAGGGTGCCATACGAGACTTCCTTCAGATGGCCGATGTAGCCGGTGTGATGATAGTACTTTTTCTGGTCGAGCTTCTTGCCGGTCAAGACGACCTTCTCTGCGTTGATGATGATCACGCTGTCGCCGCAATCGGCGTGGGGCGCGAACGTGGGCTTGTGCTTGCCGCGCAGAAGCGTAGCGGCTTCGGTCGCAACCTTGCCCAGGGGCTTGCCGGCTGCATCCAGCACATACCATTTGCGGGTGATCTCTTCCGCTTTAGGCATATAAGTTGACATAAAACTACCTCCGTTGTTTTTTCGTGCTCGCATAGTGTAACACAACGTCTTCGCATTGTCAACCGAAATTTTGAATTTTTTTAAATTTAAAAGCGATTGCTTTGTTTTTCTCTTAAAAGCTTCAATTATCTCCCGTTTTCTTTTGTATGAATTTCTGAAAACTGCACAGAAAAAAACGGCAGGACGCGCCTGCCGCATGATTCTGTTCGCTTTTATTTCAAGGATTCAAACGCCTTGACCCATTCGCGGGCGATCAGCTCGTGACCGAAAACCGTCGGATGCACGCCGTCCATCGTCCAGTGCTCGGCAGGGGCAAGCGCCTGCGCTTTGTCAAAGACTTCCTGCAGCGGGACAAACGTCTGTGAGAACGCCTGCGCCACGCGTTTTGCGGCTGCTGCGCGCAGAGGCACCTGCGTGCTGAACGTTTCCCATGCGCCGTCGGTGGCGCGGCCGTGCGTGACGAACGGTTCGAGAATGAGAAACTTCGTTTCCGGCAGCGCACAAAGCAGCTCGTCAAGCAGCATGGAATAGATGCGCTCGAACTTGTCCGCGTCGACGCCGTTCCGGTCGCCGATCTCGTGCCAGACGTCGTTGACGCCGATCAGGATGCTGACAACGTCAGGCTGCAGATTGATGAAGTCCTGCTTGATGCGCGCGTAGAGATCGACGACGCGGTTGCCGCTGATCCCGCGGTTGAGGAACCGATATGTGCCGGGATGGTCATGGCCGAGCCGCGCGGAAACGAGCAGAGGATATCCGCAGCCGAGTGCAGACCAGCTGCCGTCATCGTCTCTGTCACGTCCGACGTCTGTGATGGAATCGCCCTGAAAAAGAATCGTTTGCATGGTTTCTTACTTCCTTTTTTACCAAGATACACTGATGCGGATCAGATAACCGGACAGCCGTCCGGCGCTGACCTTGACCTTGATATTCTTAAATCCGTTCTTTTCCATCTCCGCAACGATGAAATCGTGCAGATCGACTTTGTTGACGCGCAGGACGTGCTCGATATAGGAATAATCCTTCTGATTGACGTAGATGCGTTCCTGCTCGTGGATGATACCGACCATGTGCATGAAGTCGATGAACATCTGATTGGACGTTTCGCCGCGCGCGGCTTCCTCATAGCATTTCTTGAGAAAACAGCGCACGATGCCCTCCTTCAGCGAGAAATAGATCTCGTTGAGGTAACGGTTTTCTTCAGTTCGCTCCTCGACGGGGGCCTGATCGGATTTTTTTCTCAATTCGTCGGCAAACGACATCTGACCTTCACTCCATACAGCCGAAAATTTTTCGTAAATATTATACAATAGTATTTTACAAATTGTCAAGTGTTTTGCACGTTAATCAAAATATAACAAAGAATTGACACAAGCGCTTCTTTTTCATATAATCAGTATAAGAAACACACGGAGGTCAGAACGATGCCGCTTCTATTTGTCAGACAGGATATCACAAAAATGCACGTGGACGCCATCGTCAACGCCGCGAACGAGACGCTGCTCGGCGGCGGGGGCGTGGACGGCGCGATCCACCGCGCAGCCGGACACGAGCTTTTAGAGGAGTGCCGCACGCTCGGCGGATGCAGGACGGGCGAAGCCAAGCGCACGCGCGGCTATCGGCTGCCTTGCAAATACGTGATCCACACGGTCGGTCCCGTCTGGCACGGTGGAAGCGCGGGCGAGGAGGCGCTGCTTTGCGCCTGCTACGCGAATTCCCTGCGTATTGCCGCGGACAGCGATTGTGAGAGCGTGGCGTTTCCGCTGATCTCCGCGGGCGTTTACGGCTATCCAAAGGCGCAGGCGATCCAGGTCGCCGTGCGGAGTATACGCGCCTTCCTGCAGACGCACGACATGACCGTCTATCTCGTGCTGTTTGACCGCG
The DNA here is from genome assembly GCA_902787275.1 of Oscillospiraceae bacterium. Classification (GTDB taxonomy): domain Bacteria; phylum Bacillota; class Clostridia; order Oscillospirales; family Acutalibacteraceae; genus UBA1425. Next base: position 5,776 of record CADAGA010000058.1, read on the forward strand.
AGGCCGTCGACGCGGCAAAGGGACGCTTCCCGGAGCTGCGGCAGTATATCGACGACCGCAGCGTGCAGGCGATCGAAAAGCGGTTTTCGCGCAGACAGCAGCCGGATATTCCGCGATCCGGCCTGAAGCGCAAGACGCAGGCACAGGGCAGCTTTGACGCGGATCTTGCGGTTCCGGACGGCTGCGCGTACGAGAGCGAAGCGCCGGCTGCGGCCGTGCTGAGCAAAGCCGACCATGCTTCGCTGGACGACGTGCTGCGTCAGCTGGACGAGAGCTTTTCCGAAATGCTGCTGCGCAAGATCGACGAAAAGGGCATGACGGACGCCGCGTGCTACAAAAAAGCCAACATTGACCGCAAGCTGTTTTCCAAGATCCGCAGCAACCCGCATTATAAACCGAGCAAATCCACCGCGCTGGCGTTTGCGATCGCGCTGGAGCTGCCGCTGCGGGAGGTACGCGAGATGCTCGGCAAGGCGGGCTATGCGCTGTCGCACAGCAGCGAATTCGACGTGATCGTGGAGTACTTCATCGAAAAAGGCAATTACGACGTGTTCGAGATCAACGAAGCGCTGTTCGCGTTTGACCAGAATCTTTTGGGCGCATAAGTACATTTAAAATGTCGCTTCGCAGGCGACCATACCGCAGTTCGTTTCCGCTATACTGTAGACACAAAAACGAAGGAGGAAACGAACATGAAAACGAACGAAAGCAGAAAGAACGACCTGACGGAGCTGGTCTTTATCCTTGACCGCAGCGGCTCGATGAGCGGCCTCGAGGCAGACACGATCGGCGGCTTCAATTCCATGGTGGAAAAGCAAAAGAAGGAAGAGGGCAGAGCATACGTTTCCACGGTACTGTTCAATCAGGAAAGCCGCATCGTGCACGACCGCGTGGACGTGATGAAAGTCGAACCGATGACGGAGGACACCTATTGTGTCGGCGGCTGTACGGCGCTGCTGGACGCGATCGGCGACGCGGTGAAGCACGTCGGCAATATTCACAAGTACGCGCGTCCCGAGGACGTTCCCGCGCATACGCTTTTCGTCATCACGACGGACGGTATGGAGAATGCCAGCCGCCGCTATACCGGTGAGCAGGTGCGCAAGCTGATCGAGCGGCAGAAGGAAAAGTTCGGCTGGGAGTTCCTGTTCCTCGGCGCGAACATCGACGCGGTCGAAACGGCGCGCAGGATCGGGATCGGCGCGGACAGAGCCGTGGACTACTGCTGCGACAGCGAAGGCACGCAGCTCAACTATGAGGTGGTTGCTGCCTGCGTCAGCGACGTGCGTGCCGGACGCGGCGTGAGCGCCAAGTGGAGCGCGCGCATCCGCGAGGATCATGAAAAAAGAGGACGGAAATAACGGCGGATAATTAAAACAACAACTGCCCGGCAGAACGGTCTGTCGGGCAGCTGCTTTTGGTATGAATCAGTCAAGCCAATAGGCGTTGGAGAATGCGATCGAACCGTCGGGACCGGTGATCTGGACACGGACGAACGTGAAGCAGTCGCGCAGCTCAAACTCGCCGTACGTCACGAAGTCGTCGCCGACGGCGTTGACGCTCTTGGAACGGCGCGTGTTGTCCGTAAACAGGATGTGCCGCGCGGGCGAACACGTCACCTTGATCTTTCCGTCCTCGATATACAGATCATGGATCTGCGGACCGGTTGAGGCGTAGAAATCACCGCGCTCCAACGCGCCGATGATCGTCGGGTAGTCGAGCCTTTCGGCGCGGATCACGATATATCCGCCGAAGGAGTCGCACTGTTCGTGACCGAAGGGGTAGGCGTTGTGGTTGTCGTCCGTTGCCGTACAGAACAGACGGCTCCCGTCGCGCAGCAGCACGTCGTACATGAATCCCTGATTGCCGTCGGTACCGTCGATCGTCGCGCTGAAATTATAGACTTCCGTGCCCCAGAGCCCCTTGATCCCGTGCAGATCCTCGGATTCCTGCAGCGACCAGACGGGGTGGTTATACTGTACCAGAAATCCCTTGTCCCGCAGTGCCTGGATATATGCGTTGACAGCGTCCTTGTCACGGTAGTCGGGAATGGGCAGCACTTCCTCATAGTCCGCGCCGTCCGTTTTTGCAAAGCAGCAGAAGTGGTAGACTTTGCGTACGTGCGAGGAGGGCTCGGCCCGGTCGGCGATCTCCGATTCATACGAGTTGATCGCCAGGAAACGCGCGTCGGTCAGATCGTTGTGCGTATGGAATTCGTCGTGATCGGAAAACGCTACGACGCTGTACCCGGCGTTGAGATAACTTTCCTTGATCTGCTGCGGCGTCAGCTTGCCGTCCGATAACGTAGTATGGCAGTGCAGATTCGCCTTGTATTCCAGCAGCCCGTCCGGCAGTAAAAGCCTCTTCATATTCATCTGTTGACCTTTCGATTGTGTTGTGTCAGAATGCGTTTCGCGGGATCCTGAAATGCAGGACGCTGAAAACGGCAAGGATGCCGTTGAGCAGTATGGTCAGCAGTCTGCCGCAGACCGTCTTGAACGGCAGTACGCCGGTGCGCACGGCCGGCGTGTCGGCGATCGTTTCATCCGTCGGCGAGCCTTCCTCCAAAACGTCCTGTATGCGGTCGTCGCCCGCAAAACGGAAATACTGCGTGCGACTGCGGCCGAGGCTGTACTTATCTTTGTCGACCACGAATCGTGCGCATACGCGCAGGGTCGACAGATCGTCCGGCAGTTTTCCGCTGACCGTCGCCGTCAGCGTTTCGCCCGGCTGCAGTATCGTGCCGCGCGCGTAGCCGAAACGAAGGTCGGCACCGGAACAGGTCAGTCCGTCAAGGACGATGCTGTCGTCGGCGCAGAGATTTGTGACGTGCAGACGGACGGAGTATTTCGTGCAGGTTCCCTCTGCGCATCCGCTGAACGCGCAGACAACGCCTCTGCAGGCATTCCGGCTTGCCATAAACTGCGGATACTCGGTCGAGGTGCGCACGTCTTGGATCGAATCGGTCAGCAGAAGCTTCATCATGAGATCGCAGACCTTCGTTTCGTTGACCGCCATGCTGTGCAGCAGACCGGATACGAACCACGTTCTGTCCGGCAGGTATGCGCGCGATGCGTCCACGGTGCCGTCTGCGCTGACGGACGTGCTGTTCAGTCGATCACTCCCGAGCTTTCTGCCGAGCGGTGCACAGTCCGCGCCGGTCATGGAGGAAGTGTCGATCACGCCGTCCGAGGTATGGCGGTTGTCGACCGCGAGCACCCACCCGTAGCCGGCGATGATCGCGACCGGTACGCCTTCATCGCACAGCCGGCGGAGCGTCTGCGCCGTATTTGCGGCGACTTCGTTGTGCCAGAGATCGCTCTTGCGGATCATTTCATCATGCTTGCCGTCCCGCAGCAGCTCGTCACGCAGGGCAGGGTATTCCGCGCTCGGAACGAGATCCCAGACGCTGCCGAAATTCTTGAAGAAATCGATCAGGAAACGGTCGAGAAACGCTCGCAGAAAGCGGCAGAGAAACGCGTTCGGAACGAGCGACGCCAAAGCGTTGTATGCCGTTTCGTCTTTTTTATAGGCACGCACGAGCTCGAGCAGATCGTTCCACGCGATCGTGAAACTGTCGCCGCACAGCAGCTGCGGCACGATGGAGCTGCCGTCCAGCGCAGGACATTGCAGCACCACGCGGTGCACGTTGTCCGCACCGTAGAGCGAAAGATAGCTGCCGCAGACCTGACCGCCGTAACTGACGCCGGTGAGGTTCACCTTTTCCGCGCCGGTCGCCTGCAGCACGTCGCGTATGTACGCATCGAGAACGGCCGCGTTGTCGACCTGCCCGCGACGCCAGTCAAGCGTGCAGCAGTAGACGTTCTTTTCACCTGCCGCCTTTCCGAGCGCGACCAGAGAGTCGTGGTCGGGGTAATAGCCGATTGCACGCAGACGGTCGAGACGCGTGTCCGCGACGGCGTGCGGATAGACTTCGACGTCGTATTTGGACGAGCCGTCGTCGTTCATCCGCAGCGGCTCGAGCACCTCGTTCACGTACGGCTCGAGCGTGTCGAACAGCGGATCGAAGATACCAACTGCCGTCGGCGTCGCCTCAAGCGCGATCTTCGGCAGCTCGCTCTTGACGGCGTCGAGGATCTTGCCCGCGATATCCTGCTTCCAGACGCGCGTTTCCGCATCCGTTCCGCGGTTCATGTAGAGCCGCGCGCTCGTGTAGCCCGCGACGAACACGACAGGCTCCTGCGGCGCAGCATGCACGAACGGTGCGAATGCCGCCAGCAGCGCGGCGCACAGCAGCACACAAAAAGCTTTCTTCATATTGCGCATAAAATCATCTCTTTTAACAGACAATACCGCACAATCGCTGTGCGGTATTGCGTCGTTTTATTTCAGATTATCCGTGTATTGGTAAGCGCGGACGTAGTCCACGACGAACTCCGCCGGCAGGTCGTCGGCGTCAGGTCTTGCGATGCCGGACCAGCCGTGGAACGGCACGCCGTCCACGCCGTCGAATTCCGTGGAGAGCAGCATGTATTCAGGTACCTCGGAAACGCCGCCGAATTTGCTGCGGCCGGTCTCCTGACCGTTGATATAAAAGATATAGCCGTCCGGATTCCATTCCACGCCGTACGTGTTGTATTCCGAGTAGGGATTGTTCACGCGGGAGATCGCTACGTTCATGTAGCGGTGGCCGAGATTGTACCCGCCGTAATGCAGGTTGGACGTGACCATGTTGTTCTCAAGTCCCAGACGTCCGCGGTAGTACAGCGGCGACTCGAACACGTCGATCTCGGTGCCCTGCTTGCCGGGCGTTCCGTCCTTAATGTTCTCGGAGGAGAGCCAGAAAGCGGACCAAAGACCCTCTGCGGCCGGCAGGATGCAGCGGCACTCGAAGTAGCCGTAGGCCTGCTGGTACTTGCGGCGCGTGTCGATGCGGTCGGTGTAGAAACCGGGACCGAACAGGCCGTCCTCTTTGTATTCGCTGCGGATGACGAGATTGCCGTCGCGCACGAACGCCTGATCCTCGCACCAGTAGCCGCCCTTGCGCACGCCCTGGCGGTAGTGCGTCCAGACGTTCATGTTGATCACGTTGCCCTCAAAATCATCCTCAAAGACCAGTGTGAACTTCGACAGATCCACGGTCTTGTCCTTCTTGGGTTTCCACGGGAACCGCACGACGACGAGCATGCGGTGGATCACGTCGATTAAGACGTTGACGAATTTGTCAAATACATTCTTTGCATCATCGGAAAGCTCGATTTTAGCGGCGTCGGGCGATGCTGCAGGTGCGGCAGACGCCGACACGGATGCGGTCAGCATGCAGAAGCAAAGCACGAATGCCAGAATAGCGCGAAGTGTTTTTTTCATGGATGTGCCTCCTGATCAATAGGTGTATTACGGAAAACGGAAAAGACTCTTTCCGGCCGGTCGGTCATCAGCAGATCGGCTCCGCCGATGTACAGCTCGCCGATATCCTCGGATCTGGAGAGCGTGTAGTACTGGACGGAAATGCCGTATCGGTGTGCGTAGTCGATGAAGGCAGTCTGCCCGAGGTTTGCAAGCAGCAGCTTGTCGTCCTTCCAATAGTACGGCATCTGCAGCGCCATAAAGGGAAACTTCTCCTTGGACAGATCGACGTTTCGCTTGAAACAGCCGTAGAAGTCGATGACCTCGAGCGGGTTGGCGGAGCGCATCATTTTGCCGTCATAACGCAGATCGATGTAATGACTGACGTCCGGCCAGAAGCTTGCGACGATCACGCGGTCTGTCAGGCTGCGCGCTTCAAGGATCTTGTACAGCTTGTCGATGATCCTCGGCGCCCACGGGAATGGGAACTTCACTTCGAGGATGTATCGGTACTGTCCGGGCGCGACCGACTCCACGTAGTCGAACATGTCGGCGACCTTCGGGATGCGCAGATCGTCCGGAACGCTGCTGCCGTGCAGGTCGGCATACGGGAACGTATCGCCGACCGGGTACTTCGCGCCCATGTTCAGCTCGCGCAGCTCGGCATACGTCTTGGAAAAAACGGGTACGCGCTCGCGGCCGAACACGGTATCGGAATCCGAGCGCTTCTCCAGGAACAGATCGTGGTACAGCACGAGCTCGCCGTCCTTCGTGATCTGCACGTCGGATTCGATGACGTCCGGCGGGTTGCTGCTCTCGAGGCAGGTTTTGAGCGCCAGCATCGTGTTGTCCGGTCCGACGGACTTGCCCATGCGGTGCGCGGCGACCAGCGTGTGACCGTAGTCCGATTGCCGAAAGCAGGAAAAAGACTGCGTTTCGCAGCAGTTTATGCAGCGGTCTGTATTGCAGAAAAGCAAACATGGCTGACTCCTTTTATGCGCCGATGGCGTTGTTGCGGAATTGCTCGTGCGTGAACGTGCCGTCGTCCGCGAGCGTCAGACGCGTATAGCCCTGCCACCATTCGGATTCCGGAATGCCTTTTTTGAACAGGCCGCCCGTGCCGTAGCCGGACTGCTGGATATAGGTCAGGACGATCCCTTTATACTCGACGCCGAAGTTGTTCGTGTGGTCGTGACCGCAGAAAACGGCTTTCGTGCAGCCCGAAGCAAGGATCGCGTCGAACAGACCGCTGTCAAATCCGCCGCAGCAGATATTTTCACGCTTGTCTCCCCAAAGCAGGCGAAGCTCGCCCTTTTCAACCAGATCGTACGCGTCGGCATACTGCGTCAGCGGGATGTGCAGCAGCACCGACGAGGGACACTTGCCGAATTCCTGCTTCATCGAGGCGATCTGCGACGTGTACCAGTCGATCTGGGACTGCTTGATCACGTCGTAAACGCCCTCAGACGGATCGTATCCGTGTTCCTTCTTCATCTCGTCGCTCATCTCGTCGAAGCTGTCCAAACAGACAAACGCATGCTTGAGAGATCCGTCGGCGTTCAGGATGCGGATGGTATAGTTGCAGTTGCCGTCGACGTCCGCCTTGCCCTGCCGCATCAGACAGTGGTCGTAGGAGGAGAAGATCTTTACCATCGTGTCTCTGCGGATCGACAGAGCCTGGTCGCCCTCATGGTTGCCGATGACGCCGCCCCAGTACACGCCGAGTTTTTCAAAGATCCGCGCAAACTGGTGCGAGCGCATGCGGTTGAAGTTGCTCGTTACGTTGTCGCCGCCGACGAGCACGAGATCGGGCTTTTCACGGGTAACGTTTTTGACGATTTCCTCGATGGTCTTTCTTTGCGCCTTCATCGGGTCTCTCTGGGTGGGCGTCGCAAGATGCGTATCGGTGAACATCAGGATCTTGAACGGAGCGCTGTCGGTCTTGCGGATCGTTACGCTGTCCTCTGTCTCTTCGACGATCTCAAGCGTGCTGCCGACCTTGTCGATGCGGCCGACCGGGAAAATGACGCACGCCGAAGCGCTGCCTGCGCAGATCGCGGCACACAGCACAAACGCGGTGAAAACCTTCAGCAGTTTTTTCATGATCGTACCTCTTTTCTGAACGGAATGTCCGTTATTCTGCGTTGTTTTCGATCACGGCAATATAGCCGTCTGTGAGCTGCGAGCCGCTGGTTACGGCGGTGGCCAGCATCATATTGTTGACCATGCTGCTGTTCTTATCTCTGTAGAACAGAGCGCCGAGAATGGACTTCGTCGCCATGACGTCGGGATAGACGTAGCCGATCGCGTCGTTTGTGATGCCGAACAGCAGGACGGTCTTGTCGCTGTCGCCGGTCGCCTTGCGCACGATGTTCTCGAGCGTGTCGTAGTTCCAGTCCTTGCCGGTCCAGGAATACTTGCCGGTCCAGATGCCGTTTCCGTCCGGGTCGGAGCCGAGCAGCATCGCGGGATAGAACTCGCCGGGTGCGGTGAGGATGACGACGTCGTCGCCGATCTCCATGTAATTCGTTTCAACGAACTCCAATCCGGTAGGAAGTTCAATGTTCATTGACAGAGATGTAACGCCCGATACATCGTTATCCAGGCATACAGACACCTCTACAGGACCATTATTATCAGGTGCAATCGTTACGTCGGCAACATACAGTTTGTTGTCGGCAAGCGCAATAGCCGATTGGGCTATGAAGCACACCAGGAGCAGTGCCAGCTTGCTGATACGCACCTTATGGAATATGTTGTTAAGAGTCATATCTTAAAGATTTTAGAGTTAGACTTAAAAGTTTAAGGAGTGTGAGGGCAATGGCCGGATGGCCACTGCCACCCCACACCTGTTTTATGAGAGGTTACACGCTATTTAACGATAACCTTTTCGTTAGAACCATCGTTGCGACGAATGATGTTGATGCCCTTCTTCAGGCCATTCATCACGCGGCCACCCATGTTGTAGATCTTCTGACCTGCACTCTCCAGAGCGTTGGTGATGCTCTCGCGGATGCTGGTTGTCTGACCACTGCTCAGCAGGTCGGCCTCATTCAGTTCAACGTTGGTGAAGTAAGCCTCAGTCAGGGCTACATCGCCATTCAGGTTCTCAACGTCTACATAGAGTACGGCGCCCTCATTGCCAGCGAATTCGCTGTTGAATGCAATGGTCATGAAGCGTACGTTACCCTCTGTAGCCTGTGAGTGCATCAGGTAAGCGTTCTCTACGCGGTCACCCAGGCTCTGTCCTACCACCTTAGCGCCTGCAGGCAGCTGCATGCCAATCTGGAATGCGCGATAGCTGTCGTTGTTGCTCAGGTTGATAGCCAGGCGAGT
>CADAGA010000059.1 GCA_902787275.1 Oscillospiraceae bacterium
TGATCGGCATTCCCGTGATCTTCGTTCTGCAGATCGCAGCGCTCCTGTTCGCCGTCTGGAGATTCACGGAGTCGAAGCTCTGATCTGTCGTCATAAAACGCGCAAAACCGCCCGACGTTTCCGCCGGACGGTTTTTTATTGTCTCATTCTTCAGACCAAGGTTACGCCCCAGCCGCCCGCAAGATAGCGACGCAGGAGCACGACGTCCTTGAGCTCGACCTTTCCGTCGCCGTTGACGTCGGCGTTTTTGCCGGTGATCCTGACGTTATAGCCGCCTGCGAGATAACGGGAAGTCACCGTCACGTCACGCAGATCGACGCTTCTGTCCGCATTCGCGTCCCCCGGGATATGCGGCGTCAGCGGGATCGTCGGCAGATCGCCCGCATGGGCGAGGAGACCGAACGGCAGAAGCATCAGCAAAACGATGATCACAGATATTGTTCTTTTCATCACGTCACTGTCCTTTCCGGTTATCCCCAGAAGTCCTCGATCAGGACTTCCTCGTCGCTGCCGACGGACGGAAGCGTCGGCTGTCCGGTTGTCGTGCCCGTCCCGTTCGCAGCGGTCGTCGAGGTCGTCGGGCCGGACGTGGAAACGTTCCCCGAGCCGGACGGTTTCGTCGTGGTCGTCGTAACGGACGGCTTCGTCGTAGTCGTTCCCGGGGCAGGTCTCGTGGTGGTCGTTCCGGCAGGTTTCGTCGCAGACGGCTTCGTCGTCGTTGTCGTCGCGGCAGGTTTCGTCGTCGCGTTCGCGGACGGCTTGGCTGACGGCACAGACGGTTTCGTCGTCGACGCCGGTACGGACGTCCCGGACTCTGCTGCCGGACCGTTTGCGGTCGTCTGCGTCGTATTCTTCGTTTCGTCGGCGGCGTTCTGCGCCGCGGTCGCCCGCGTCAGCGGGATCGGCGGAAGCTCGAGCTTCGTCGCCTGCGTCATCTGTGTGAGCGGTTCCGTCTGTGCCTGCGCGGAAACGGATTCCGCCGTTTCCGACGTGCCGGCGCTCTCTTCCTTTTTATCACATCCGGTCAGCGCAAACGCGCCGACTGCCAGCAGCACGCACGACGCGGCCGCCAAAACTCTTCGCAGCGTATCCTTCACGAGGGGCATCTCCTTTCGATCGACGATCGTTCTTCTCCTCATTCCGTGTCCATCATAGCATATTCATTCGCAAATGTAAAGGAAGTCAGACAAATTCCGGATGAACATTTTGTAAAAAAACTTCTTATTTTACTTGCAAATCCCTTGTGGTTGTGTTATAGTGTTCTGGTAAACGCGAGGAACAAGAGAGTAAGCCTTGCAACGGAAACCCCCAGAGAGGATGCGCCGCGGCTGGAAGCGCGTTCGTCTTTCCGCAAAGCCGAAGTTCACTTGGGAGCGGCACGCCTGAACGATGGGATCACAGTAGGGCGCGACGGCTTGCCCCCGTTACGGGCAGACGCGTCTGAGTGCGCGCAGAGTGTCCGCATTTGCGGAAATGTCGGGTGGTACCGCGGAGTTGATCTTCGTCCCGCATCGGGATGAGGGTCTTTTATTTTTTCGGAAAGAGGGAAACAACGCTATGAAATCGCAATTGGAAGAGCTGCGCAAGGCCGCTGCGGAGCGGATCGCCGCCGCCAAGAACAAAGCCGATCTCGAAGCCATGCGTGTGGCGTATCTCGGCAAAAAAGGCGAACTGACCGCCATTCTCAAACAAATGGGCAAGCTCTCCGCCGAGGAGCGTCCCGTCATGGGACAGCTTGCCAACGAAGCGCGCGCCTTTATCGAGGACCAGATCGCGCAGCACGCGGAGGAATTCAAGCAGAAAGAAAAAGAAGAGCGCATGAAGCTCGAAACGATCGACGTGACGATGCCCGGCAAGCTGCCGCGCCGCGGCCATAAGCATCCGCTGACCATCGTCCTCGACGAAGTCAAGGATATCTTCATCGGCATGGGATTCCAGATCGCCTCCGGTCCCGAGGTCGAGCTCGATTACTACAACTTTGAGGCGCTGAACATTCCCGAAGGGCATCCCGCGCGCGACACGCAGGACACCTTCTATATCACGGACAAGGTGCTGCTGCGCACCCAGACGTCCCCCATGCAGATCCGCTACATGGAGCAGCACAAGCCGCCCATCCGCATCCTCGCGCCCGGACGCGTGTACCGCTCCGACGCCGCGGACGCGACGCACTCTCCCCTGTTCCACCAGATCGAAGGTCTGGTCGTCGACAAGGGCGTGACGATGGGCGATCTGAAAGCGTGCCTTGAAACGCTCGCCAAGGGTCTGTTCGGCGAGCAGACGCGCATCCGTCTGCGCCCGCACCACTTCCCGTTCACCGAACCCTCCTGCGAGGTCGACGTGTCCTGCTTCCGCTGCGGCGGCAAGGGCTGCTCGATGTGCAAGGACGAGGGCTGGATCGAGATCCTCGGCGGCGGCATGGTGCATCCGCAGGTGCTGCGCAACGGCGGCGTCGATCCCGACGAATACAGCGGTTTCGCGTTCGGCATCGGTCTGGAACGCATCGCCATGTTCCGCTTCCACATCGACGACCTGCGCCTGTTCTATGAAAACGACATGCGCTTCCTGTCGCAGTTTTAAAGGAGGTTGACGCAAGATGAAACTCTCGAAAAAATGGCTGCAGGCATACGTGCCCGTAGAAGTCTCGGATAAAGAATTCGCCGACGTCATGACGCTGACCGGCTCGAAGGTGGAATGCTTCGAGCACGAGGGCGCCGAGCTTCGCAATATCGTCGTCGGCAAGGTGCTGTCTCTGGAACGTCATCCCGACTCCGACCATCTCTGGGTCTGTCAGGTCGACGCGGGCGGTGACGCGCCGCTGCAGATCGTGACCGGCGCGCAGAATCTTACCGCAGGCGACGTCGTTCCCGTGGCGCTCGACGATTCCGTCGTCGCGGGCGGCAAGCAGATCCACAGCGGCAAGCTCCGCGGCGTGGAGAGCAGCGGCATGCTCTGCTCTCTGGGCGAGCTGGGTCTGACGACGCACGACTTCCCCTATGCGATCGAAGACGGCATCTTCGTCCTCGGCGACGACTGCGACCGCACGCCCGGCACGGACATCCGCACGGCGATCGGCCTCGACGACGTGATCACCGAGTTCGAGATCACCCCGAACCGCCCGGACTGCCTTTCCGTGATCGGTCTCGCGCGTGAAGCCGCCGCGAGCTTCAAGCTGCCGTTCACCGTCCCCGTCCCGCAGGTCAAGCGCGGCGAGGGCGACGTGAAGGAGCTGCTGTCGGTCAACATCCTCGACAGCGAAAACTGTTACAGATATGCCGGCGCCGTCGTCAAAAACGTGCGCGTCAAGCCCTCGCCGCGCTGGATGCGCGAGCGGCTGCGCGCAAGCGGCGTGCGTCCGATCAACAACATCGTCGACATCACCAACTACGTCATGCTCGAATTCGGCCAGCCGATGCACGCGTTTGACCTGCGCTTCCTCGACGGCGGCGTCGTCAACGTGCGCAAGGCGAAGGCGGGCGAAACCATCACCACGCTCGACGGCGTGGAGCGCGCGCTGGATGCGTCGATGCTCGTCATTGCCGACGCGAACAAGCCCGTTGCCGTCGCCGGCGTGATGGGCGGCGAATACAGCGGCATCATGGATGACACGACGCAGATCGTGTTCGAGTCCGCCTGCTTCAAGGGCACGAGCGTGCGCCTGACCGCCAAAAAGCTCGGCATGCGTACCGAGGCCTCCGGCCGTTACGAGAAGGAGCTCGACCCGAAGGGCTGCCGCCGTTCGCTCGACAGAGCGCTTGAGCTGGTCCAGCTTCTGGACGCGGGCGACGTGGTCGAGGGCGTGGTCGACTGCGACTGCTCCAAAAACGACGTGACCGTCGTGCCGTTCCTGCCTGACTGGACGAACGAATTCATCGGCATCCACGTCTCGCCTGAGGAACAGACGCGCATCCTGGAAAAGCTCGAATTCAAGGTCGAGAACGGCAGCGTGATCGTGCCGTCTTTCCGCGGCGACGTACTGCACCCGGCGGACATCGCCGAGGAGGTCGCGCGTTTCTACGGGTTCGAGAACATCGAGAGCCGCCCCTTCACGAGTACGACCGCAGGCAAGCTCTCGCCCACGCAGAAGCTCGCGAACCTCGTCAGCGATTCGCTTCTGGCGTCCGGACTTTCCGAGATCCAGACGTATTCGTTCATCAGTCCCAAATACTTTGACAAGATCCGCCTGCCGGCGGACAGCCCGCTGCGCACGGTCGTGACGATCACGAATCCGCTCGGCGAGGACACCAGCGTCATGCGCACGATCACCGTGCCGTCCATGCTGGAGACGCTCGCGCGCAACTACAACAACCGCTGCCCCGAAGCGTATCTGTTTGAGATGGCGACGGTATATATCCCCATCGAGGGAGAAGACCTGCCGGACGAGCTGCCGAAGATCGCGCTCGGCATGTACGGCGCGGACTGCGACTTCTTCACGCTTAAGGGCGCGATCGAAGCGCTGCTGATGAAGGCCGGCATCCGCGACGTCGACGTGGAGCCGATGAGCGACTGTCCGTTCCTGCATCCCGGCCGCGCGGCAAAGCTGATCGCAGGCGGCAAGGAGCTGGGCTTCCTGGGCGAAGTGCATCCCGACGTGCAGGAGAACTACGGCATCGGCATGCGCGCCTACGTTGCGGAGATCGACTTCAACACCTTCGAGCTGCAGAGCGACCTCGTGCGCGTGTACCGTCACCTGCCGCGCTTTCCCGCCAGCACCCGCGATCTGGCGTTCGTCTGCGCGCGCTCCATCCCCGTGCTGCGGCTTGAACGGGAGATCGCACAGGCCGTCGGCAAGATCCTGGAAACCATCAGTCTGTTTGACGTGTACGAAGGCGCCCAGATCCCCGAGGGCATGAAGAGCGTCGCGTTCAACCTGACGCTGCGCTCACCTGAACGCACGCTGACCGACGACGAGGCAGACTCCGCCGTCAAGCGCGCCATCGCCGCGCTCGAAACGCTCGGCATCCATCTGCGCTCCTGATCCAAGTCAAAGAATTTGTAAAAATTTACATCTGCACTTGTATTTATAAAAACAATCGTATATAATATCATAGTGACAGATTCAACTACGAGGTGGTCAAGATGACGGATAAAACCATTCCTTTCTCCCTGCGCGACGAACACGAGACCGAGATGCGCCGCACGATGGTCGCGATCTATGAGGCATTGCAGGAAAAGGGCTACAATCCGATCAGTCAGCTTGTCGGCTATATCCTGTCGGAGGACCCCACCTACATCACCACGCACAACAACGCACGCAGTCTCGTGCGGCGGATCGACCGCGACGAGCTGCTGCAGGTTCTGGTCAAAGAGTACCTCGGCGTGGACAATTGACGGAAAGGATGCTTTGAATTGGCTAAGAAAGACGCGTTCCTGACCTACAAGGGCAAGCCCCTCGTTCGCAAGGACAATACGATCTATTACGGGGATCCCCGCGATCCCTACGTGGTGATCCTGCAGATCACCGGCACCAAGGAATTCCACGACATGCAGATCGCCGATCGCGTCGTGGTGCAGCTCGTCTCCACCGATCCGGATGCCCGTCCGCGTGACCGCATCCTCAAGAAGGGCGAAAAGCGCGGTCTGTACAACGCGATGGACATCGGCACCGTGTGGCTCGAAAGAGCGCTGAACAAAACCAATTGACAACATAAGAAGAAAAGACCGAACGCACGTCCGGTCTTTTTCTCTTTGGAGAGACCCATGAAAGCTGCACTGTACACACTCGGATGCAAAGTCAATCAATATGAATCGCAGGTGATGGCGGAGGCGCTTGCCGCCGCGGGGTACGCGATCGTCGACGCGTCGGAAAAGGCCGACGTGTACATCGTCAACTCCTGCACCGTCACCTCGGAGAGCGACCGCAAGACGCGGCAGATCGTCCGCCGGCTCAAGCGGCAGAACCCCGACGCCGCCGTCGTGCTGACCGGATGTATGCCGCAGGCGTATCCCGACGCTGCCGCCGATCTGCCGGAGGCGGACGTCGTGCTCGGCAACCGCAGCAACGACCGTCTGATCGACGCGCTGAACGCCTTTTTCGCGCGCCGGGAACGGCTGCTGCTCACCGAAGCGCACCAAAGCGGCGACCCGTTCGCGCCGTGTGCCATCCATTCGTTTTACGGCCGCACGCGCGCCGAGATCAAGATCGAGGACGGCTGCAACCGCTTTTGCGCGTACTGCGCGATCCCCTATGCCCGCGGCCGCGTGCGCTCAAAGAGAATCGCGGATATCCGCACCGAAGCCGCCGCGCTGGGCGACGCGGGATATGCGGAGATCGTGCTGGTCGGCATCAATCTCTCCGCCTACGCCGACGGCAGCAGCGATCTGTGCGATGCCGTGCTTGCCGCTTCGGAAAAAAGCGCGGTGCAGCGCGTGCGGCTCGGCTCTCTGGAGCCTGACCATCTGACAGACGATCTGCTCGAACGCCTTGCAAACTGCGAAAAGCTCTGTCCGCAGTTTCATATCTCTCTGCAGAGCGGCTGCGACAGCACGCTGCGGCGCATGAACCGCCACTATACCGCCGATGAATACCGCGAGCTTTGCGGAAAGCTGCGCACAAGGTTCCCCGGATGCACGCTGAGCACGGATATCATGGTCGGATTCCCCGGCGAAACAGAGGACGACCACGCCGCGTCGCTCGCCTTCGCGCGGGAGATCGGTTTCGAGAAAGCGCACGTTTTCCCCTATTCGCCGCGCTCCGGCACGCGTGCCGCGGAAATGCCCGATCAGGTGCCGAAAGCCGTCAAGGAGCGGCGCGCCGCGGAGATGATCCATGCGATGAACGAGGTGCGCAGCGCATTCCTTAAAAGCTGCGTCGGCAGGGACGTCGAGGTACTGGTCGAGGAGGACGGCTGCGGCCATACCGCTGACTACACGCCCGTGCGCATCATCGGAAGCTGTCCTGCATCCGGATTCGTCACCGTGCACGTCACGGACGCGGACGGCGAATCGTGCATCGGCGTCGTAAAACCGTAAAACAATGTTGCAATTCTGCAAAAACGCAGGTATAATGGATAAAAAAGGCAGAAAGGGAAATGAACATGGATAAAGAGAATCTGAAACAGCAGGCGGAACAGATCGTGGACAAGGTCAAGGAGCTCGTGCAGGAGGGCAACGTATCGCGCGTCATGCTCATGCGCAGGGGCGAGATCCTCGTCAATATCCCCATGACCGCGGGCGTCGTCGGCGTGCTCGTCGGTCTGCACGCGGCGCCGTTTGCCGTGCTGACGACCGCGCTCGTTTCGTTCGGCCTCGACTGCGAGGTCATCATCGAAAAGGCGGACGGCACCATGCTCAATCTGAACGAGACGGACGCCGGCATGAAGCTCGAAGAGATCAAAGAGACCGTCAAGGACAAGGCGAAGGACTTCTTTGAAAAGAAATAACTCCCTTGGGCATAGGAAAACTGCCGCAGTTCACGAGGAACCGCGGCAGTCTTTTTTGTATATTTGACGTCGACGATCCGGTCGCTCCGGCGGAAACCGTTTCCTTCTTCCTCCCTGCGATCCTGTCACAACGGCACAGCGTCATATCTTTTCCGAAATGTGTAGATTTTTTTGAAATTCTATGGTAGTATGAAGTATAAACTGCTTTCGGAGGCGCATCATGGCAAAAGTGCAAGAATCGCAGCCGCGCGAACTGCACCCGAACCACATCGGGATCAAGGAAGCCGCGGGATACATGATCGGCGAAGCCGGCAACATGTTCTCGCTGACCTACATTTCCTCGTTCCTGAAGGTTTTCTACACGGACGTGCTGCGTCTGCCGACGCAGAAGGTCGCGCGCATCTTCCTGTTTTCGCGTCTGTGGGACGCGGTCAACGACCCGCTGTGGGGTGCGATCGTCGCGAAGCGGAAGCCCTCCGCGGCCGGGAAATACCGTCCTTATCTCAAGTGGATCGCCGTGCCGCTGGCGATCAGCCAGCTGCTGTGCTTCTGGAACGTCGGGAGCCTCACGCAGAATCAGGCGCTGCTGCTGACGTTCGCCTACTGCACCTATATCCTCTTCGGCATGATGTACACGGGCATGAACGTGCCGTTCGGCTCGCTCGCCTCGGTCATCACCGACGACCCGGAGGGACGCACGCTGCTGTCGACGTTCCGGTCCATCGGCACCGGGATCGGCGCCGCGGCGCCCATGCTGCTCGCGCCCATGCTGATCTATTCCAAAGTCAACGACGGAAAGGGCGGCACATACAACGTCGCCAACGGCAGAGGCATGTTCCTGTTCGCGCTGGTCATGTCCGTCTGCGCGGTCGTGTTCTATCTCACCGGCTACGCCACGACGAAGGAGCGCGTCCACAGCGATCCGCACGCAGCGGTCGATATGAAGAAAACGTACGGCGCGATGCTCAAGAGCAAACCCTTCATTATCCTCGCGCTCAGCGGCATCCTCATCAGCGGTCAGCTCCAGTTTGCGTCGCTGAACCAGTACCTCTACAAAAACTACTTCTGCAACACGTCGCTGTCGGCGCTGGGCACCGTCGCGCAGTATCTGCCGACGGTCATCATGCTGCCGCTGACGCCGCGTCTGGTGCGCCGCTTCGGAAAGAAGGAGTTGTCCACCGTCGGTTCGCTGTTCGCGGCGATCGGCGCCGTCCTCGTCTTTTTCCTGCGCCCCGCGCCGGACAATCCCGCGCTGTTCCTCGGCATGCAGTTCTGGATCGGCATGGGCTACTGCATCGTGTCCATCACGAACTGGGCGGTCGTCACGGACGTGATCGACTACCAGCAATTCGTCACCGGTCAGCACTCCGAAAGCGCGATCTACGCCGTCTACACCTTCTGCCGCAAGCTCGGGCAGACGATCGCCGATTACGGCGGACTGATGCTGCTGGCGCGCGTCGGCTACAGTGCCGATACGATGGCGGACGCGGGTTTCGTCACAGGCGTGAGCGAGGGCATCCTGCGCGTCTGCACGCTCATCCCCGCGGTCGTCTATTCGCTGATCTTTGTGCTGTATGCGTTCTACCCGCTGACGAAGAAGCGGCTCGAGCCGATCTACGCCCACGTCCGGCAGGCGAACGCCGCACCGGATGCGGAAACGGCCGCAGAGTCCGTATAAATCTGATAACCAAAACCGCCGCAAATCAGATCCGTTCTGAATTGCGGCGGTTTTTTTCGTGTGCTTCTGTCCGATTATGAAACGGGCGAATAGGCGAATTCCATATCCTCGCCCGCGTTGTCCTGCTCATCCTGCCATTCCATGGAATGATCGGGCTGCAGCTGGAACCGGCCGACGCCATTCTCATACAGGACTGTGCGCGTTTCGCTGCCGTCC
>CADAGA010000060.1 GCA_902787275.1 Oscillospiraceae bacterium
CTCGATCACGATATCAACGAAAGCACGGTCAATACGACGAAATTCGCCGTGTTCACACGTGTGCGCGAGGATAAACGTGCCGGCGGCGAGGACAGCTTCATCCTCATGTTTACGGCAAACGACGTGGCGGGTTCGCTCGCCAAGGCGATCAACGTCATCAGCGACTACGGATTCAATATGAAGACGCTGCGCAGCCGTCCCGTCAAGGAAAAGGCGTGGGAGTATTATTTCTACGTTGTGGTGGAAGGCGACGTATCCGCTCCGCGCGGACAGCGGATGCTCGAAGCGCTTTCCGGCCAGTGTCAAAAGCTCAAGGTCGTCGGTCATTATACGGCTGAAAAAGACCTGAAAGAGGGGAAAACGGTATGATCGTACAGGTGCGTTTGGGCGGATCGTCCTATGACGTCGTGATCGAGCACGGCTGTCTGCAGCGCGCGGGCGAGCTTCTGCGCCTCGACCGCAGGTCGATGATCGTCACGGACAGCGGCGTGCCGCGGGAATATGCCGAGACGGTCGCGGCGCAATGTTCGGCGCCGGAGATCTTTGTCGTCGGGCAGGGGGAGGGCAGCAAGAGCTTTCCCGTGCTTGAAAAGATTCTGTCCAAAATGCTTGCGTGCGGCTTTACGCGCGGCGACTGCGTGGTCGCGGTCGGCGGCGGCGTGGTCGGGGATCTTGCCGGCTTCGTGTCCGCCGTATACATGCGCGGCGTCGACTTCTATAATATCCCGACGACCGTTCTTTCGCAGGTGGATTCCTCCGTCGGCGGCAAGACGGCGATCAATCTCGACGGCATGAAAAATATCGTCGGCGCGTTCCGCCAGCCGAAAAAGGTGCTGATCGATCCGGATACGCTCCGGACGCTTCCGCCGCGTCAGGTCTCGAACGGACTTGCCGAAGCGGTCAAGATGGCGCTGGCGAGCGACGCAGAACTGTTCCGACTGTTTGAAACGCAGGCGGTTTCCGACGTTTTGGACACCGTTATCGAGCGGTCCGTGCGCACCAAGGCGGACGTCGTCGCGCAGGACGAAACGGAGCAGGGACTGCGCAGAGTGCTGAACTTCGGCCACACGATCGGCCATGCCATCGAGAGCTTTGAAGGGCTGCACGGTCTGTACCACGGCGAATGCGTCGCGCTCGGGATGCTGCCGATGTGCAGCGAGACCGTGCGCGCGCGTCTCGTGCCAGTGCTCGAAAAGCTTGGTTTGCCGACAGCGCTGACTTTCGACGAACAGGCAGTCCGTGACGCGATGATCCACGATAAAAAGATGCAGAAGGACGGCGTTGTCGCCGTATACGTTGATTCGGTCGGTTCGTTCCGGCTGAAGACCACGCCGGTCGAGGCGCTCACGAAAGCGCTGGCCTTGATTCCGAAAGGGGAGACGACCCGATGAAAAACACGATAGGACAAGCGCTTTCCGTCACGCTGTTCGGCGAGAGCCACGGCGAGGCGATCGGCGCGGTGCTGGACGGGATCGCGCCCGGTATTGCGGTCGACGAAGCGTTTATCGCGCGTCAGCTGACGCTGCGCAGACCTTCCGGCAAGACGGGTACGGCACGGCGTGAGACGGATGCGTTCCGCATTGTCAGCGGCGTTTTTGAGGGTAAAACGACCGGTACACCGCTTTGCGTCCTGATCCCGAATTCCGACGCGCACAGCAAGGATTACGCTGCGACGCGCGCGCTGGCGAGACCCGGACACGCAGATTATACGGCGTACTGCAAATACCACGGTTTTGAGGATTACCGCGGCGGCGGTCATTTCAGCGGCCGCGTGACGGCTGCGCTCGTAGCGGCCGGCGCGATCGTGCTGCCCGCACTGCACGAAAAGGGGATCTTCGTCGGCACGCATATTTTGCGCTGCGGCGGGGTCGCCGACCGAGCATTCGGCGATCTTCCGGCGGATATAGCGGCGCTTTCAGAGATGCCGTTTGCCGTTCTGGACGCGGACGCGGCGCAGTCGATGCGCGCTAAGATCGAAGCGGCAGCCGCAGACGGCGACAGCGTCGGCGGCGTGCTGGAAACGGCAGTCGTGGGGATGCCGGCAGGCGTCGGCGAGCCGTGGTTCGACACGGTCGAAGGCGTCCTTTCGCACGCGCTGTTCAGCATTCCGGCCGTCAAGGGCGTGCAGTTCGGCGCGGGCTTCGATATGGCGGATTCCTTCGGCAGCGCGTTCAACGACGGTTTTTCCGTCAGAGACGGTGAAATCGTCAGCAATACGAACCATAACGGCGGCGTCAACGGCGGGATCACGAACGGGATGCCGATCCTGTTCCGCACGATGATCAAACCTACGCCGTCCATTTATAAAAAGCAGCAGACCGTCGACTTTTTTAAAAAAGAAAATGCCGAGCTGCAGATCGAGGGCCGTCACGATCCGGCGATCCTGCATCGCGCGCGCGTCGTCGCGGACAGCGTGACCGCGCTGGTCCTGTACGATCTGCTTGCCGTGCGGTACGGCACGGATTGGTTCGGAGGGAAACAGTGATGGAATACGGCTGCATCGCGGAGCGCCTGGGACACAGCTTCTCGAAGTCTATCCACGAAAAGATCGACAGCTATGACTACGTGCTGCGGGAAGTGCCGAAGGACGGTCTGGACGCCTTCATGAAGACACGCGCGTTTCGCGGGATCAACGTGACGATCCCGTATAAACAGGACGTGATCCCGTATCTGGATGAGATCAGCGAGACGGCGCGAAAGATCGGTGCGGTCAATACGATCGTCAACCGCGGCGGTGTTCTTTTCGGCGACAACACGGACTTCGGCGGCATGACGGCGCTCATCCGCCGCATGGGTCTCGATCTGTCCGGCAGAAAGGTGCTGGTGCTCGGCACCGGCGGCACGAGCCGTACTGCGCTCGCGGTGGCATCTTCGCTCGGCGCGTCCTGGGTGCGCGCGGTCAGCCGCTCGCCGAAGAACGGCGCTCTGACCTATGACGATGTGATCGCGCATCATACGGATGCGCAGATCCTCATCAACACGACGCCGGTCGGGATGTACCCGAATACGGTCGGAAAGCCGATTCGCACGGACGTTTTTCCGAAACTGGAAGGCGTTGTCGACGCGGTGTTCAATCCGCTGCGCACGGAGCTTGTGCAGGCTGCACGCGCACAGGGCGTCTCGGCACAGGGCGGACTGTATATGCTCGTCGCGCAGGCTGTGCTCGCGGCACAGCGGTTCACCGGAAAGTCGTATCCGTCCGACCTGACCGACACGGTTTTCCGTGCGCTGCTCGAGGAGAAGGAAAACCTCGTGCTGACCGGAATGCCCGGCAGCGGCAAGACGACCGTCGGCAAAGCGGTTGCCGAAAAGCTCGGACGCACTTTTGTCGATCTGGACGATGAGATCGTCCGCAGGGCGGGATGCTCGATCCCGGAGATCTTTTCTTCTCAAGGAGAGACGGCGTTCCGCGATCTTGAAAGCGAGGTGACGCGCGCAGTCGGCGCGCGGAACGGTCTGGTGATCGCGACCGGCGGAGGCTGCGTGCTGCGCAAGGAGAACGTGCGTGCACTGCGGATGAACGGCCGTCTTTTATGGATCGACCGTCCGCTCGCACAGCTTCTACCGACGAGCGACCGCCCGACGGCAAACAGTGTGGACAAAATGCGTGCGCTTTACGAATCGCGTGAACCGATCTACCGCGCGACGGCGGATGCGGTCATTCCGTCGGACGGCGATCCGGCGCACGTTACGGTTATGGTCGTCAGACAATTTACGGAGGAATTGGCAAAATGAAGTTTTTGGTGCTCAACGGACCGAATCTGAATATGCTCGGCGTCCGCGAGCCGGAGCTGTACGGCAGCGAGAGCTTTGCGGCGCTGTGCCGTCGACTCAACGAATACGGCGAACGCTTCGGCGTTGAGATCGAGCAGTATCAATCGAACCACGAGGGCGATCTCGTGGATAAGATCCAGGCCGCATACGGCAACACGGACGGTATCGTGTTCAATCCTGCGGCATATACGCACACGAGCGTCGCGCTTCTTGACGCACTGAAAGCCGTGTCGATCCCGACGGTCGAGGTGCATATCTCGGACGTTTCGAGCCGAGAGGATTTTCGCCAGATCAGCTACGTGCGCGCGGCGTGCGAAAAGACGATCTCCGGACACGGACTCGACGGTTATTTTGAGGCGCTCGACTATCTGCGGGAGCGGGGGACGAGAGCATGACCGCGACCATCCGTCCGTCGACAGCGCGGGGAATCGTTCCGGCGCCGCCGTCCAAGAGCATGGCGCATCGCCTTCTGATCTGCGCCGGACTGTGCGACGGCGAAAGCGTCGTGCGCGGCGTCGCGGATTCACAGGATGTGCTCGCGACGATCGACTGCCTGCGCGCGCTGGGCGCTTCGGTCACTAAGACAGGCGACTGCGTGCGCGTGCGCGGGGTACGGGGCGAAGCAGAAAACGCCGTCCTGCCGTGCCGCGAGTGCGGCAGTACGCTGCGCTTCTTCGTGCCGCTTGCGCTGCTGCGCGGCACGCCCGTCACGCTGACCGGCAGCCGCACGCTGCTCTCACGGCCGCTCTCCGTTTATGAAACCCTCTGCCGCGAACAGGGGCTTCTCTTTGAAAAGAGCGCCGAATCTCTGACGGTATGCGGAAAGCTGTGCGCGGGTCGGTATGCTGTCCCCGGCAACGTCAGCAGCCAGTTTATCAGCGGTCTGCTGTTCGCGCTGCCGCTGCTCGGAGAAGACAGTGTGATCGAGATTCTGCCGCCCGTTGAGAGCGAGCCGTATATCCGCATGACGCTGCAGGCGCTGCGTACGTTCGGCGTTTCGGCGCATATGCAGGGAAACCGCACCTCGATCGGGGGCGGACAGAGATACCTGCCGCGCGACGTGCAGGTCGAAGGCGACTTCTCGAACGCCGCGTTTCTCGACGCGCTGAACCTTCTGGGCGGCGACGTTCACGTCACGGGACTTGATGAGGACAGTTTACAGGGCGACAAGATCTATCGCCGCTATTTTGAACGGATCGGCGCCGGTACGCCGACGCTCGATCTGTCGGACTGTCCCGATCTCGGACCGGTGTGCATGGCGCTTGCCGCGGCAAAACACGGCGCGCGGTTCACCGGCACGCGCCGGCTGCGCGTGAAGGAAAGCGACCGCTGCGGCAGTATGGAGGCGGAGCTGCACAAGCTTGGCGTTCGGTGCGACGTGGGGGAGGACGAAATGACTGTTTTCGCCTCCGCGCTGCAAAAGCCGCAAGAGAAACTTTCCGGTCACAACGATCACCGCATCGTG
Source organism: Oscillospiraceae bacterium (assembly GCA_902787275.1). Classification (GTDB taxonomy): domain Bacteria; phylum Bacillota; class Clostridia; order Oscillospirales; family Acutalibacteraceae; genus UBA1425. Next base: position 5,240 of record CADAGA010000060.1, read on the forward strand.
ATGGCGCTGTCACTTCTGCTGACCGTTACGGGCGGTTCGATCGAGGAAGCCGAAGCGGTAAGCAAAAGCTTTCCGGACTTCTTTTCCGTATTGCAATCCTTGGGAATCGAGGTGGACTTCGATGGAATGGATACATAAACGAAACGTGCTGATCGTCGGTCTCGGTCTGATCGGCGGCAGCTATGCGCGTGCGCTGAAACGACTCGGCTACCGTGTGCTTGCGATCGACAGGAACGCACAGGCGATCGAATACGCACTCTCGCATCACGTCATCGACGCGGGCTGCACCGAGCCGCAGGCAGACGTCCTGGCGAGCGCGGACGCGGTGATCTTCGCGCTCTATCCGGGTGTGTTCCTCGAGTGGATTCGCGCAAACCAGCATCTACTCAAATCCGGCGCCATGCTGACGGACGTTACGGGCGTCAAGTCGTGCATCGTCTACGAGATTCAGTCGATGCTGCGTCCCGATCTCGAATTCATCGCGGCGCACCCGATGGCGGGCCGCGAGGTCTACGGCGTGGAGAACAGCGACGACCGGATCTTCCGCGACGCGAACTATATCGTCGTGCCGACGGATAAAAACACCGAAGAGGGGATCGCGTGGTGCCGTGAGCTCGGACAGATCCTCGGCTTTTCTCACATCTGCGTGCTCACGCCCGAGGAACACGACGAGATGATCGGCTTCGTTTCGCAGCTGACGCACTGCATCGCCATCGCGCTGATGACGTGCAGCGAGAACCGCCACCTTGCGGAATACACGGGCGATTCGTTCCGCGACCTGACGCGCATCGCGCGCATCAACGACGTGATGTGGAGCGAGCTGTTCCTGCGCAACAAGGAACCGCTGCTGCGGCAGATGGATATGTTTATGCGCGAGTTCTCCGAAATCCGCGATATGCTCGAAGCCGAGGACGGCGAAGGTCTGCGCGCAAAGATGCGCCTGTCGACCGAGCGCCGGAGTTACTTTGATAAAGAGATCTGAAATAAAGGAGGTTTGCGGTTATGGATATGATTTTTGAAAAAAAGCTGGCGATCCCGATGGAGGTCAAGGAGATGTACCCCGTCTCCGCGGCGGATTCGCAGATCGTAGAAAAACGCGCGGCGGAGCTTCGCCGCATCTTTACGGGCGAATCGGACAAGTTCATTCTGGTGATCGGTCCGTGCTCGGCAGACAACGAGGACAGCGTGATCGACTACATCACGCGCCTGCGCACCGTGCAGGAGAAGGTCGAGGACAAGATCTTCATCGTGCCGCGTATCTATACGGGCAAACCCCGTACGACCGGCGACGGCTACAAGGGCATGGTCCATCAGCCCGACCCGTCCGATAAGCCCGACCTGTTTAAGGGCATCATCGCCATCCGCAAGCTTCATATGCGCGCGCTGCATGAAACAGGTTTTTCCTGCGCGGAGGAGATGCTCTACCCGGAGAACCACAAGTATCTCGACGACCTGCTTGCCTACGTGGCGATCGGCGCGCGTTCGGTGGAAAACCAGCAGCACCGGCTGACGGCGAGCGGTCTGGGCATCCCCGTGGGTATGAAGAATCCCACGAGCGGCGACCTGGAGGTCATGATGAACGCCATCACGGCGGCGCAGCACAGGCACACGTTCATCTACCGCGGCTGGCAGGCGCATTCGATGGGCAATCCGCTCGCGCACGCGATCCTGCGCGGCTACGTGAATAAGCAGGGACACTCCATGCCGAACTACCATTATGAAGACCTGGCGCATCTTTGGGAGCTGTATGCGCAGCGTGAGCTGCAGAATCCGTCTGTCATCGTCGACACGAACCACGCCAACTCCGGCAAGCGGTATCTTGAGCAGATCCGTATTTCCAAGGAGATCCTGCACAACCGCCGCTACAACGCGGATATTGCGCGGATGGTCAAGGGGCTGATGATCGAAAGCTACATCGAGGACGGCGCGCAGAAGATCGGCGAAGGCTGCTACGGCAAATCCATCACCGACCCGTGTCTCGGCTGGGAAAAGTCGGAACGGCTGATCCTCGACATCGCGGACGAGCTGTAATTGGGTGCAAAAAGATCCTCTTTCATTGTCGAAAGAGGATCTTTATCCGGTTCTTGCTTTTTCATATTATGTATGATATACTGTCTGCAGCGCCGGAAGCAGGTCAAATCCGCAGAGCGCCAAAGCAGATCCCCGGAAACCAGGACGTGCCCGGGGACCTGTGCTAAAAAGAAGAAAGAGGAGCCGTTTGAAAATGAAAAAAGTATTGAGCATCGTCCTTTCGGTTGTTTTTGCTTGTTCCTGTTTAATGATCTCTGCGGATGCGGTGTATTTCAAATATCTGGATCTCGTTTTCGTGATCGATTCAACCAGCTCCATGGTCGACAGCATCGACAGATTGCAGGCGGACATGACGATGTACATCGACGCGTTGGAGAAAACCAGAAAGAATTACCGCGTCGCCATCGTGGACTATCGCGACTTTGCGGAACGCTCCGAGTCTGAAAAAGATTATCCGTATAAAATCACGCTGGACTTCACGGAAATCGTGGGGGATATCCTGGACGGTATCAATTCGCTGGATCTCGGATACGGCGGCGACGGACCCGAAACCATCTGCTCGGCGCTGATCGACGGTTTAGATCAGTTATCATGGCGTGAAGAAGCCGCCAAAGCGGCGATCCTGATCGGCGACGCGCCGGCATTAGATCCGGAGCCGAACACCGGATATACAAAAAAGACAGCCGTTAACGACCTGCGCTACGGCTTCGTCGGGATTCCCGACATCATTACTTCGGGATCAAAGAGAAGCCACGTTCAGCTGTTCACAATCGCGGTCATCTCCGATTATATCGAAGATTACGAAGACGATGAGTACGAACGAATGGTGGATTGGATCATTGACGACTTTTCATATCTGGCGAAAAAAACGGGCGGCAAATCCTTCCTTGCGGATGACGAATGGGAAATCACAGATCACGTTTTGGAGATCATCGGCAATATCGAAGAGTGGATCGTGGATCCAGACGAGCCGATCCCGACGACGCTTGGCACGAAGTTTGAGGGCGTCCTGGACACCGTCAAAACGATCTTTCTTGCGCCTTTTGTTTTCCTGTACATGGTGTTATCCAAAGTGGTCGACAGTTCGTCTGCCGGTTTTAACAGCTTCCTTGCGTTCTTAGAGCGCGTCTTCGTCAAATAAGACTGAACGGCCTGCTGCAAGTTGAACCCTATGGGTTTAAAGGCGGCAGGTCGTTTTTTTAATGTTGCCGGTTTTCATTTTCACGATGATCGCAGTACCTGCCGCACGACGCGCAGTCGCCGCAGCAGGAGCCGCGCTTTTTTTTTCGGATATGCCGCACGGCGAAAACCACGGCGACGATCAGCGCCGCGATCAGGATATAATCGATCAGGTGCAAAACGGTGCCTCCTTAACCTAAGCCTGCCGCCATGCAGCACAGCCGCACGAGCAGCGCCACGATCCATGCGATCACGCTTTGCCAGACCACGACGTACAGCGCCCATTTGCCGCCCATCTCACGGCGTACGGACGCGACTGCCGCCACACACGGCGTATAGAGCAGACTGAACGCGAGCAGTGCGGCTGCGGCGATCGGCTGCATTGCGGCCGCGACGCCGCCCTGCGCGCCGAAAAGGACCTCCAGCGTGGACACGACGCTTTCCTTTGCCATGAATCCGCACAGCAGCGACGTGACGATCCGCCAGTCGCCAAGACCAAGCGGACGGAACAGCGGGACGAGTATGCCGGCAAGCGAAGCGAGGATGCTCGTGCCGGATTCCGTGACGACGTTGAAGCGGAAATCGAAGCTCTGCAGGAACCAGACGACGATCGTTGCGATCAGGATGACGGAGAACGCCCTCTGCAGGAAATCCTTGGCCTTTTCCCACAGCAGCTGCAGCACGTTTCTTGCGCTGGGCAGGCGGTAGTTTGGCAGCTCCATCACGAAGGGAACCGCCTCTCCCTTGAACAGCGTTTTCCGGTAGAGCAGCGCCACCAGCACGCCGGTCAGGAT
>CADAGA010000061.1 GCA_902787275.1 Oscillospiraceae bacterium
AGGTTTCGTCCGATGCGCGACGCCGACGAACCGGGCGACTCGAGCGACATCGTCACGGCGGCGACCGCCTGCATCTTGGCACGTTCCAGCTCGTCCCCGGTCACCGTTTCCGGAAACGCCCGACACAGCCGCATCGTCTCCGAAAGCGCGGCTTTTTCTTTTTCGGCGGACAGCGCCATGCTCACGCACGTGACGCCCGTCCCGAGGAACGCGGTGTGGAACGCGTCGATCGAATAGACCAGACCCATTTCCTCGCGGATGCGCTGAAACAGGCGTGACGAACCCGTACCGCCGAGGATCGCCGAGGCGTAGTTGAACGCGTGCCGGCGCCTGTCCTCCAGCGGGACGCCGGGGAATCCGAGCGTCAGCACGTTCTGCTGCAGATCCTTCGGCACCGTGCGGACGAACTGCGACGTCTGCGGCACAGTATAGCGCAGAGGGTTGTCCGTATTCCGCAGCGCGCCGAAATGCTTTTCACACAGCGCGCAGACCTCGTCCCGGTCGAACGCGCCGGAAAAGACGACGACCATGCGCTCCGGCACGTAGAACTTCTCCATGTGCGCGCGGATCGTATCCGGCGTCATCGCCGCGATGGTCTGCGGCGTGCCGACGATGTTCTGCCCCAGAAGGTCATCCGGCCAAAACGATTCATAAAACGAATCCGCACACAGATCCTCCGGGCTGTCCTCGTAGCTGTACCGTTCCTCCAGAATGACGCTCTTTTCCGTTTCCAGCTCCTGCGGACGCAGTGCCGGATGCAGCACCATGTCGGCGATCACGGAAAAGATCGTCTCCGTGTGACAGGAGAGCACGCGCGCGTACAGGCAGGTGTATTCCTTGGCGGTGTAGGCGTTGAGCGTACCGCCGGTATCGTCGGTGATCTCGGCAATTCGCCGCGCGGACAGCGACTCCGTCCCCTTGAACAGCATGTGTTCGATACAGTGCGAAACGCCCAGCGTCTGCGGCGTTTCAAACCGCGAACCGCTGCCGATATAGACGCCGACCGCACAGCTCTTGAGCCACGGTCGCGGCTCGAGGCAGATGCGCAGGCCGTTGTTTAACGTGATCTGTTCCATAACGCCTCACAGTTGAAAGCGAAACGTCGCGCTGCCGAACGTCAGCGTGTCGCCATTTTCCAGGATCGTTTTGCGATCGATGCGCCGGCCGTTGACGAACGTACCGGTCTTGGAATAGGTGTCGATCACCGTCCAGCCCTTGCGGCGGCGGGCGATCACCGCGTGGAAACGCGAAACGCTCATGTCGCCGTCGATCACGACGTCGCACGCCGAACTGCGTCCGAGCGAGATCTCCCACGTCGACAGCTCGTGCACCTCGCCGCTTTTTTTCTCGACCAGCGCGGCATATTCGGGCGACGGAAAACGGTGCCGCAGCAGCACGATCCCGCAGTACAGCAGAACGATCGCGCCCAGCGCGGGCAGCAAGTACCGCGCCACGTCCGCGACGGCAGATACAACGTCTTCCATGATCGCACCTCTTTTCCGAAAAAACTGCTTTGAATATATATTATAACCGACTTGTCCGGAAAATGCAACTCCCCGGACGCGTGAAAATACGCGCTTGCCGCACTTGATTTTTCTTCCCGTTTTTCTTATAATAAAATCGGATTCTTTAAATAAAAAAAGGAGTGTGTATCATGGGACTGTTTGATAAAAAATTCTGTGACATCTGCGGCGACAAGATCAGCCTGCTCGGCAACCGCAAGCTCGAGGACGGCAACATGTGCAAAAACTGCGCGCACAAGATGTCCCCCTTCATGACCGACCGCCGCAGCACGACGATCGCGGAGATGAAGGAGCACTTCGCGTACCGCGAGGCAAACAAAGACAAGCTGCGCGCGTTCAGACCCGTGCAGACCTTCGGCGAGAACGAAAAGGTCTACGTCGACACGGCCGCAGGCACGTTTGTCGTGTCCTCGCGTTCCCCCGGGAACTGGGCAGATGAAAATCCCGATGTCATCCCGCTCAGCGAGGTCACGCAGTGCACACTGGATATCGACGAGGATCAGGAAGAGATCTTCAAGCAGGACGCCGAGGGCAACGACGTCAGCTACAACCCGAAACGCTATAAGTATACCTACGATTTCTACGTCAAGATCCTGGTCAGCAACCGCTGGTTCGATGAGATCCGCTTCAAGCTCAACAGCCGTGAAGTGGAAAACATGAACTCGGCGAATTACCACAATTATGAGCGCATGGGGCACGAGATCCGTGCCGCGCTGACGGGCGCACCCATGCCGCAGGCAGGTTACACGCAGCAGGGCTACGTGCAGCAGCCGCAGGGCTATCCGCAGCAGGGTTACGCCCAGCAACCGCAGGGCTATCCGCAGCAGGGTTATGTCCAGCAGCCGCAGGGCTTCCCGCAGCAGGGTTATGTCCAGCAGCCGCAGGGCTTCCCGCAGCAGGGTTACGCCCAGCAGCCGCAGGGTTTCCCGCAGCAGAGTTACGCCCAGCAGCCGCAGGGTTTCCCGCAGCAGGGTTACGCCCAGCAGCCGCAGGGCTTCCCGCAGCAGGGTTACGCCCAGCAGCCGCAGGGCTTCCCCCAGCAGGGTTACGCCCAGCAGCCGCAGGGTTTCCAGCAGCAGGGTTATGCGCAGCAGCCGCAGGGTTATCCGCAGCAGGGTTATGCCCAGCAGCCGCAGGGGTTCCAGCAGCAGCCTTACGCCCAGCAGCCGCCCGTTCAGCAGGCGGCGGCAGCGCAGTGGTTCTGCCCGAACTGCGGCGCGCAGAACGCGGCAAAATTCTGCCAGAGCTGCGGCACGCCCCGTCCGTAACGATCTGAAAACATGGCGATCATCAAACCGGAACAGCTTGCGTTTCTGGACTGGGAATTCGGCGTCTTTTTCCACTTCGGCATCCGGACGTTCTGTGAAGGACACCGCGACTGGGACGGTGCGGAAATGCCGCTCTCGGCGTTCGATCCCGCGGATCTGTGCTGCGACGAATGGATCGAAACCGCCCGCGACGCCGGCGCAAAATACGCCGTACTCGTCTGCAAGCACCACGACGGATTCGCCAACTGGCCGTCCGCCTGCACGTCCTATTCCGTTCGGCATACGCCGTGGAAAAACGGACGCGGCGACGTGGTGCGGGAGTTCACCGACGCGTGCCGCAAATACGGCGTCAAGATCGGTCTGTACTATTCTCCCGCGCAGTTCGGCTCCGTGCACATGGACGCAAAGGCGTACGACGACTATTTCATCCGCCAGATCCGCGAGCTGCTGACCGGCTACGGCCGGATCGACTACCTTTGGTTTGACGGCTGCGGCAGCGAAGGCCACCAATACGACACCGCGCGCATCGTCGCGCAGATCCGCGCCTGTCAGCCGGAGATCCTGCTGTTCAACATGTGGGACCCGGACACGCGCTGGATCGGCAATGAAGCGGGCGTCGCCGACAGTCCCAACAAGCTCATGGTCGGTGCGCTCGGCGCGCAGAGGTTCCTGCCCGCGGAATGTGACTGCCGCATGCGCGAGGAAAACTGGTTTTTCAGCGAAACGGACGCACACACCGTCAAGACGCTCGACGAGCTGATGGGGCTGTACTACCTCTCTGTCGGCAGGGGCGCGAACCTTCTGCTGAACGTCGGTCCCGACCGGCGCGGAAGACTGCCGGAGGCGGACAAGGCCATGCTGCTGGAATTCGGCAAAACGATCCGCGCGCAGTTCGCGCATCCGATCGCCTGCGAATGCACACGGGAAGCGAAAACACTCACGCTTGCCATAACGCCGCAGCCGGTCAATCACGTCGTGCTCTCGGAGACGATCACGGAAGACGAGATCGAAGCTTTCGCGGTCTGCGCATTCCCGCATCCGTACGGCGACCCGATCTGCGTATATCGCGGAACGACGATCGGACACAAGGCGATCTGCGCGTTTCCGACGATCAAAACCGGCAGGCTGGAGATCCGCCTTGACCGGGAGAAAGCCGTGACCGCCGAAGCGCATTATATCCGGCGATATTAAAACGTTTTTCTATACATAAAGAAAAGAGCGTGCTGCAACCGGATCGCAGCACGCTCTTTTTGTATGATTCAATCTTTTTCCGGCTCACTCGAACAAAGCCAAAAACCGCTCCATCCCGTCGGGGCGTTCTGCCGTCCCGTCAAAGCCGGTTTCGCCCAGACGCACCGTTTTGTTCGTGCCGTGATAGTCGCTTCCCGCCGTCACGTACAGATCGAACCGTTCCGCCAGCGACAGCATCCGTGCGCTCTGTTGTGCCGAAAAGCCGGAGTAATACGCTTCCACGCCCTGCAGACCGCACGCCGTCAGTCTTTGCAGACGCTGCTCCATCCGCGCATCGTCGAGGTTATCGCTTCCGCTTCCGAAAAGCGGATGCGCCAGCACGGGGATTCCGCCGCCGGCCAGGATACGTCCGATGACCTCCTGCGGCTTCAGGCTCCCGGCGTGCAGGCGGATCGGATTGAGATACCGCAGGATCGCTTCCTCTTTGGTCTGTGCGTAGCCGCAGCGCACCATCATGTTCGCGATATGCGGCTTGCCGGGGTTGGCCATGGAAAACAGCGCGTCGCGTTCCTCGTCCGGAAAGGTAAAGCCGTATTCGGTTTCCAGCTTCTGCACTCTGGCAAACGCTTTCTGCATGCGCAGTGCGTGCAGGGTGTTGACCAGCTCGGCGATCGGTCCGGCGTCCGGATCGAATCCGTAGGCCAGAATATGGCATTTTCCGTCCGTATCCTTGCAGGAGAATTCGGCGCCGGTTATGAACCGCGGATCTCCTTTTTTCAGCAGTTCCCGAATCTCTTTCCCGGCTCGGACCGCGTCGTGATCCGTCACGGAAAACACCCCGATCCCCGCGGAGCGCACCGCCTCAAGCAGCGCCTGCGGCGTGTCGGTCCCGTCGGAAACCGTGGAGTGCATATGCAGATCAATGAGCCCGGGTCGATTCGGCATATCATTCACCTTACAGTGCCTTTTTCAGCATCAGAATATTCTGTCCGTCCTTGTATTCGTAGATCACGTCGTCCATCACTTTTTTGGTCAGGAAGATGCCGAGTCCGCCGATCCTGCGTTCGTCCGCGGGCGCCGTCACGTCCGGGTCGGATCTCTTCAGCGGATCGTACGGGACGCCTCTGTCCATGAACGTGATCGTAACCGTGACGGGGTCGTCGCCGACTTCGATACGAACCGTGGCGTTTCCCTTGTTCGGCGCGTACGCGTAGTTGGCAATATTGATAAAGATCTCCTCGACGGCAAGATTCATCTGCATCTGTGACTTCATCGGGCAGTCGATCTTTTCGAGATTGGCGTCCACAAAATCAAGCACCTCGTGCAGATTCTCGGCCGTCGCCTCGAGCGTCAGCTCGTTCGCCGCGGGCGCTTCGCTCTCCGGATCGAAATCCAGAGAATCCACGCGCGGCAGCAGCTCGATCAGTCTGCCTGTCCAAAGCGCGCGCGCTTCGGGCGTATCGTCCCTGCCGGCTTTTGCGTGGCGGATGCTGCGGTCGATCAGATAAGCATATGCCATGCAACGAACCTTTTCCTCGAACGCGCGGATCACGTTCTCGTCCTTCGTGTTCAGATATGCTGCGAGCGTGTCATGCCAGAACTTTCGGGAAGTCTCGGCATTATAACCCTGGAAGTGCAGCACGACGTCCGGATCATATTCGGAATAGCCGACGTAGGCGTTGTACATGGGCACGAATTCAAAGATCGGATGACCGACCGACAGCGTGTCCATATCGATCAGCAGCACCTCGTCGCCTGCCAGAACGATATTCTTCGTGTGACAGTCGCCGTGGATCATGGTGTTTCTGTCGGGAATGTCCTGCGCCATTTTCAGGAGCTTTTCTCCGAGCCCGTCCGGCAGCGTGTCCTTGATGCGCTCGATCGCGCCAAGGATCTTGTCCTTGAAGGGCGGCAGTTTGCCGTCGGGCACGGTGATGCTGTGGATCTTTTTCAGCATCGCCGTATATTCCTCAACGCAGAAGTCCATTTTCTCCGGTTCTGCGGCAAGGATCTTGGCGAAGGAGCGCGCGTTCAGAAGCTCAAAAACCGAGCCGTAGCTGTCGCCGACCCGGACGACGTCGTAGGAGATCGCGGTCGGGACGCCCAGAACCAGCGCAAGCCGCGCCACCTCGCGCTCGTGCTGGATCTCCGAGAGCGCGTCGGCGTTCTTGTAGGTTTTGACGACGTTGTCCTGGTCGATGCGGTACACCTTTCCGTTGGCGCCTTCGCCGATGACCTCGCAGCCGTCGACCGAGACGACGCGGTAGGCTTTTTCCACGGTCATCATTTCGGTAAAGCCCGTCATCTCCAGGATCTCGTACACGTCGGATTGGACGTTGATGATCCGCAGATCGGGATATGCTTTCTTCAGCCGCAGGATCACTCGCAGTCCCGCGCTGGAGATATACTTCAGATTTTCAGCGTCCAGCACGACGGACGCCGCGTTTTTCCCCTCAAGCTGTGCAAGGATCTCCTGCTCCGACTGCTGCGCGTTGCCGGAATCGATCCTGCCGGAAAGAACGATCGTAACCATATTGCCGTTTTGCATGTCTGCCATTTCTGTTTCCCGCCTTTCTTTATGTTCCGCGTGATCCCGTATTTGCGCCGGTACGGTTTATTGGATCGTCAGGATATCCGTGAATCCGGTGACCTCAAAGATCTCCATAATGGTGTCGCTGACGTGGATCAGTTTCATCTCGCCCTGCTTGCTCATTTTCTTCTGCGCGATGAGCAGCACGCGCAGACCGGCCGAGGAGATATACTCCAGCTTTTCCAAATCGAGCACCAGCTCCTGCGTTCCGTCCAGCGACGCCTCGATCGCGCTCTCGAGCTCGGGAGCCGTCAGCGTGTCCAGACGCCCTTCCGGCACAAGTGTCGTTTTTGCGTTTTCCGTGGTTTTATGGATCTGCAGCATTCCGTGAATCTTCCTTTCCTGTTTTGCGCGGCGCTTTCCTTGAACACATGCGCCCTATTATAACGCTTCGATTATCAGTATACCGAATCCCGAATCGGATTGCAACTGGTTTTTTCGGGTACAGCCTGCTTTTTTTCCGAAACGGCATGCAGTATCGCCTGCCCGGGCGCCGACGGCTGTTCTTTCGGCCCGATGCGTGCATTTTCGCGCGTTTACGTATTGCTTTTTCGGCCTCCCGGTTATAGAATAGAAGCAGGTCAGACCGCAAAGACGACAACCGCAACGCCGAAACAGGAGGTACAGATCATGAAAAAAGCATTTTCCGCTCTGAGCGTGCTTTTAGCGCTGGCGATCGTTTTCTCCTCTGGAGCACTCGATCTGCAAGCTTCCGCGGCCGAACCCGGTCGCAGGAACGCATACCCGTTCGTGTTCGTTCACGGCTACAACGGCTGGGGCGGCGGCGAAGGGATCAACGCCGTGGCGCCCTATTGGGGCGGAACGACGGGCGACCTGATGAAGTACCTTTCAAAAGAGGGGTATACGTGTTACTCCGCCTCCGTCGGTCCGATCTCCTCCGCGTGGGACAGAGCCTGCGAGCTGTACGCGCAGCTGATGGGGCTCACCGTCGACTACGGAGAAGCGCACAGCAAGGCGCACAATCACAGACGGTTCGGCCGTACCTACAGCGAACCGCTGTTCCCGGGCTGGGGAAGCCGGGACGCGGACGGACGCATCAAAAAGGTCCACCTCATCGGGCACTCTTTCGGCGGCACGACCATCCGTCTGCTCACCTATCTGATGACCTACGGCTGTCCCGAAGAAGTCAAGGCGAGCAAGGGCGGCAAAGTTTCGGCGCTGTTCACCGGCGGAAAAGAGAATTGGATCCGGAGCATCACCACGATCGCAACGCCGCAAAACAGCGCGACGACCTATAAGCTGACCAAGGAGATCCTCCTGTATGAAGTCTCCACGGTGTTCTGCGCGTTCACCTGCGCCGCTATGGGGCGGACTGCACTGCACGGCAGGCTGTACGATTTCCACCTCGAGCAGTTCGGTCTTTCAAATACGCCGGGAGCGCATGACGCCGACGCGTATTTCCCCGCCGTTTTCAACTACCTGAAAAACAGCGACGACAGCTGCGTTTACGACCTCACTCCGGAAGGGACCAAGGCGCTCAACGACCGGATCCGGACGAGCCCGAACGTATATTATTTCTCCTACGCGTTCGACGCCACCCACAAGGACGCTCTCGTCGGCATGACGTGGCCGAACGCCACGAGCAATCCGGTCCTCGCGCCCGTCTGCTGCTGGATCGGCCATCATTACAATTATACCGATAAAACGACCGGACAGGTTTACGACGACGCGTGGAAGCCGAACGATATGCTTTGCAACACGATCAGTGAAACCTATCCGTTCGATGAGGATCACGTCGATTACGACGGCTCTGCGGCGCCTCGGAAAGGCGTCTGGAACGTGTGTCCGACGCAGAAGGGCGACCACGGCCAGGCGGTCGGGCTCATGGAGGACGCCGCGAAGCTGAGGGGATTCTATGCGGGGCACGCCGCTCTGCTGCGTTCGGTCGAGTGAACGGACACGGAACCGCGTTCCCTTGACGGCCCGATCCCGGAATATCGTGTTTTGCGCGCATATCCGTGCAAGAAAGAAAGCACAAACCGATCGGATCGCCGGTATTTTTGTGCAAATGTACCATTTGCATTTTCTTGCAAAAAAGCGTATAATTCACTATAGACGTGTGGCAATTACTGCGTAAATCCAGTTGTTGCCGCACGTTTTGTGTGTGGATCACGGAAAATACGGGAGGAAGAATCGTGCAAAGACAGTTTGAAAAGTCACAGTACGTTTGTTACGGCGTAAACGGCGTTTGCCGGATCGAGGATATCCGCTCTGTGCCGGATCTGGGCGCGCATACGCTGTTTTACGTTTTAAAGCCGATCATGGATCAGAACTCCGTATATTACATTCCGACGGACAACGAGCGTCTCGTATCCAGATTGCGCATGCCGCTGACACGCGAGGAGATCGACGCGACGGTCGATTCCATCAAGGACGCGCCCATCCGCTGGATCGGCGACCGGGCGCAGCGGCTGGAGCAGTGCCGGACGGCGCTTCGTGAATGCGACGTACGGCGGCTCCTTCTGATGGTCGGCATGCTGTATCTGCAGAAGCAGAAACTGTCAGAAGAAAACAAGCGGCTCTCGGCTACGGACGAAGCTCTGCTGCGGGACGCGGAAAAGCTGACAGAAAACG
>CADAGA010000062.1 GCA_902787275.1 Oscillospiraceae bacterium
CGATCTATCGTGCGTATTCCACATGCCTGCCGATGAACGAAACGGACGGCAGCGTGGACTGCGATACCTACAATATCGCGCTGCAGACGGCCGACGGCAGAACGGCGTGGAACCTCTATATGCTCGACAGCGCTTGGAACGACGAGGACGGTCAGCACTGCCGCATCAAGCCCGAAACGACGCAGTGGTACGGAAAAACGAGCGACCGCCTGCGGGAAGAAAACGGCGGTGAAGCGGTGCCGTCTCTGCTGTTTCTGCACGTGCCGCTGCCGCAGACGAAGGGTCTGTGCAGACCGTGTGAAGCAAACGACGCCGGCGCGGTGCGCGACGGCGACGGTTACATCTGTCTCGACGCGTCGAAGGCGCAGGGCGTGCTGGGCGAGAGCGTCAGCGCGTGCGAGGACGACGGCGGTCTGTTTGAAGCGATGCGCGCGCGCGGCGACGTGCGTGCCGTCGTGTCCGGACACGACCACCTCAACTGCTTCGACGGCGTTCAGGACGGCATGCGGTTTATCGCGACCGGCGCGGCGTCCTTCCGCTGCTACGGCAGCCGTATCCGCGGCGTGCGCGAGTTCGTGCTGCATGCGGACGATCCCGAACACTTTGAAACACGGTATTTCACCTACGATATGCTTTGCGGGACGGGTTTTCCCGCGCAGCTGCGGTACTTCCTCGACGCGGACGACAAGATCGCGGAGAAGTACGGCATCCTCGGCGGCGCGCTGCTGACTTTCGGCGCGGTCACTGCCGCGGCAAAGCTGCATAAAGCGAGGGAGAAAAGAAAATGAAACGTGCCGGTACGCTGCTTTTGGTGATCCTGTTCGTTTTCCTGTGCGCGTGTCCGGCCTTTGCCGCGGACGGCGAACCCTTTGCGGACAGCCGGTATTATACCGTGGGCGACTATACGCTCCATTACCGCGTCGTTCCTGCCGAGGGAGCGCAGAAAGGCCGCATCCTGATGGTGCACGGCTTCCTCTGCTCGACCTACGCGTGGCGGAACATGGCGCCGGAAATGGCGTCGCGCGGATATGAATGCGTGCTGGTTGATCTGCCCGGCTTCGGCTATTCCACGCGGGAGACGGCCGATATGCAGAAGATCCCGCGCGAGGATCTGCTCGTTTCTTTGATGCAGAGCATCGCGCCGACAGACGAATGGATATTGGCGGGTCACTCCATGGGCGGCGGCGTGTGCGTCAACGTCGCGGTCGAACGTCCCGTTCGCGCACTGCTGCTGTACTGTCCCTGCCCGCAGGACGCGTTCCCCGCATGGGCAAAGGGGATCGTGACCTCGAAGGCGATGAAAACGTGCATGGATCTGTTCTTTTCTTACGGTACGCGGCTCGATCCGGTCGTGCGGCTTGCGATCCTTGCCGCGACGAACGACCGCGATTTTGCAAGACAGTACGATCTGTCCGGTGTGACCGATCCCGTGCGGTACGATCATTTCGGCGCGGGGATGTGCGAGATGATGTACAGCGTGCAGCCGACACGGCTGGAAGAGGCGGGCAGCATCGCCTGTCCCGTGCTGCTGTGCCAGGCGGATCACGACGTGATTCTGAACCGCTCGATGAAACAGCGCATGAACGGCGCCTTCCCGCAGGCGCAGACGTACACGGTGCAGGGCGGCGGGCACCAGTGTATCGAGAACCGCGCCGCGGAGCTTTCGGACGTGACGGCGGCGTTCCTCTCGGGGAGATCGGCCGCGGCATGAACCCGACCAATTGGTATAGTAAAATCGGGAGTGAATGATCATGAAAAAACTTGTCAGTGCGATCCTTTGTATTTGCTTCGTCCTGCTCGCGGCACAGTCGGATCTGACGGTCGACGGTACGTGGTCGATCCGCGTTCCGGCGGCGCCGACTTCGTATGAGCGTTTTGCCGCGCAGAAGCTGCAAAGCGTCCTGTCCGAAGCGTTCGGAACGTCTGTGCGCATGAGCGCCGGCGCGCAGGCGCCGTACATCGCGGTCGGCTCGGCGTCCGAAACGGACGTCTCCGGCGTCGCGGACAACGGATACCGCATTCAGGTCATGGACGGCAACATCCACATCGGCGGCACCGGCACGCGCGGTCTGCAGATCGGCGTATACCGCTTCCTGGAGGAATTCTGCGGACGCAAGGTCTACACGGCACAGATCACCGAGCTGCCGAAAACGCAGAGTTTCCGTGTTGACGCGGATACCGACGTCGTCTATGAGCCGTACTTTGAATATACCGAGACCGACTGGCGCTGCGGCAGCTCGCCGATCGCGGAATTCTCCATGGCGAACGGCCTCTTCGGCGGCATGTATCGCTCGCTGTCCGCGGAGATGGGCGGCACGATCCGTTATCTCGGCGGGTTCTGTCACACCATCGGCGCGCTGTGTGAAACGGAAAAGTATAAGGAATCCCACCCCGAATACCTCGCGCTGCACAACGGCGAACGCACGACGGATCAGCCGTGTCTGAGTAATCCGGACGTGCTGGAGATCGCCAAGAAAAACGTTCTGGCGATCCTCGCGAGGGAGCATGACCCGAGAGCGTCGCTGCAGATCGTCTCCGTTACGCAGAACGACAACTACCATTACTGCCAGTGCGACGCGTGCAGAGCGTTCGAGCAGGAACACGGCGGCGTGCAGTCCGCTACGATCCTGCGTTTTGTCAACGAGATCGCGGACGTCGTCAAGGACGCCGGATATGACAACGTCGCGATCGACACCTTCGCGTATCAGTACAGCCGCCAGGCGCCGACGGGCATCGTCCCGCGCGACAACGTGATCGTCCGCCTGTGCACGATCGAGTGCTGCTTCTGCCACGCGCTGGACGATCCGGACTGCCCGCGCAACACGGCGCTCATGCAGGATCTGCGCGACTGGTCGGACATCTGCGACCGGCTGTACATCTGGGATTACACCACCGACTATGCGCACACGTGCACGGTTTTCCCGGATTTCGGCGTCATCCAGCGCAATATCCAGATATTCTACGAACACAGCGTCAAGGGCGTCTATGAGGAGGGCAACTTCTATCTCTCGACGTGCGACGCCGAGTTCGGCGATCTGCGTCTGTATATGATCGCGAAGTGTCTGCAGGACCCCTACTGCGATCTCGACGCGGAGGTCGACGGTTTCCTTGCGGCGTATTACGGCGCGGGCTGGATGAATATCCGTAAAGCGATCGACCTTTACACGTCGCACGCGGGCAACAAGCAGGGACATCTGGGCATCTACTACAGCCCCAAGGACACCATGCAATTCACGAACCGCGAGGTCGGCAGGATCGACTGCCTGTGGGCGGACGCCGCGGAAGCTGCCGAAACGCAGCAGCAGAAGGAACACGTTGCGCGTTCCGAGCTGTCATGGCGATTCTGGAAGGCGGGCGTGAACAAGGGAGAGTTTTCTCTTCTGAATCCGGAACGCTTCGAGGAGCGGAAGAAGCTGTTCATTGATTTGAAGACCTTCGGTGCGCTGACGATCAGCGAGGGCGGCTACGCCGACTATCTCGACTGCATCTGCATCAAGTACGTGACTGCGGACAAATGGAATCAGTACGAGGCGGGCGAAGCCGGCGCCGAGGCGCGGCTTTTCTTCGGCAAGCTCCTTGAGAAGTGGACGCCCGTGCTGACCGCGGGCGGACTGCTCTATCGGATCTGTCAGCGGATCTATCACAGATAGGAGGGATGCAGGTGGACAAATACGTCCCCTTTGAAAAGCTATCGAAAAAACAGCAGCGGGAGCTGAACAAAAAACGGCGCGGCACGTGGGGCGATCTCAATCCCGTCACGCGCAAGCCGAAAAACCCGAAAGCATACGACCGGAAAAAGGCGCGGAGAAGTCATACGGACGACTTCTCCGTGCCTTTTGGCTTGTGGTTATAAAAAACATTCCCGTCGGCAAGGCAGCTTTTAAAGCTCTCTTGCGCCCGCGGGAACGCGCTGATCTGTTTTTGAAGGGAAAAGGGACAGGCTGCGCCGAGACGACCGGTCAGCGGCTCTGCGCATTTGCGGCGGTGACGGTGTTGCGCATGAGCATGGCGATCGTCATCGGACCGACGCCGCCGGGGACGGGCGTGATCGCCGAGGCGACCTTGCTGACCGCCTCGTAGTCCGCGTCGCCGCAGAGCTTGCCGTTTTCGTCGCGGTTGATGCTCACGTCGATCACGACCGCGCCGGGCTTGACCATATCGGCGGTGACGAGACCGCGCTTGCCGACGGCACAGACGAGGATATCCGCCTGCCGCGTGAAGGACGCGAGATCCGGCGTGCGCGAGTGGCAGACCGTGACCGTACCGTTGGCGGCAAGCAGCAGCAGCGCCATGGGCTTGCCGACGATGTTGCTGCGCCCGATCACGACGCAGTGCTTTCCGGCGGGCGAGATGCCCTCGTACCGCAGCATTTCCATCACGCCGGCGGGCGTGCAGGGCAGCAGCTCCGCGTTGCCGATGGTGATCCTGCCGACGTTGGCCGGATGGAACGCGTCCACGTCCTTATCGGGCCGGATGCGAAGAAGTACCTGCTCGGCGTCGAGATGCGCGGGCAGCGGGAGCTGGCAGAGGATGCCGTGCACCGTATCGTCGTCGTTGAGCGTGTCGATCAGATCGAGCAGCGCCTGCTGCGTTGTGTCTGCCGGCAGCAGGTGCGAAACGGAGCGGATGCCCACGCGTTCGCAGGCGCGGTGCTTGTTGCGCACGTAGACCTGCGAGGCGGGGTCGTCGCCCACGAGGATGACCGCCAGACACGGCTCGACGCCGGCTGCTTTGAGCGCGGAAACGTCTGCGGCGACCTTGTCGAGCATTGCGGAGGAGATCGCTTTTCCGTCGATAACTTTTGCCATGCGTTTATCTCCTTTATCGGATCGTAACGTTGGACGCGTAGCCGTTCTTTGTGGGTTTGAACCCCTCGAGCGGGTGCAGCGTCCCGTTTTTATATTCTTCCTTGAGCGCGACCAGCGTGGTTTTCGCTTTTTCGGATGCGTGCTGGAGTGCGGACAGCTTCACGATCCCTTCGCGCACGCCGCCCGCATAAGGCGAAGCGTCGAACGAACCGTCCGCGAGCGCCTTGAAGGCGGCGCGGTAATAGGCGCTGAAATCGAACACGACCGAGCAAAGGTATTTGCTGCCGCCGTCTGCCATCATGTCGTAGCCGTAGCCGACGCAGGGCAGCGGCGCGTGCTTGTATCCGGCGTCCGTGCCGGCGGCGTCCGTGCCGGCGGCGACGGTGGCCGGCAGCGCGGTGAACACGCTCTGTGCCAGCAGCTTGCATTCGTCCTTCTCGACCAGCGCGAGCGTCAGGGAGCGTTCAAGCTCGAGGTCGAGATCCACGTGCGTCAGACGCACGATGACTTCGGCGTCGGTGCAGTATTTCGCGGCGCCGAGCGCAAAGGCGTTGATGCAGTCGATCTCTTCCCGGCTGCCCGTACGCGCTGTAAAGCCGATGCGCTTTACATTCTCACATCCGGCGACCGCGCCGGCAAGGTAGAACGCCTCATACGCATTCTCCGAAAAACTCTGCAGGTTCGGCAGATCTGTGTGCGTGCCGCGGTACTGCAAAAAGATCACGTCGTTAAACTGTTCGGCGAGGAACGCAGTCAGCTCGTCGTAGACCGGATCGGTCGCAACGATCACGCTGCAGCCTTGATCGATCAGATCGGCTGCTGCGGAAACGGCGGACTCGGGCGTCGGCGTCTCGACCGGGATGCCGCGCACAATGACCTCGCCGCCCTCGGTCGTGTAGGATTCCGGTTCGGGCGGATCGGACGTTTCGGATTCTGCCGCACTCGTCGCGGTGACCGACGTGTCCGGATCGAAGGAAACGTCGGTGACGTTGTATTTGCAGACCGGCTCGTCCAGCTCCAGTGCCTCGGCGGCTTTCTCAAGACCGAGTTTATGGAAGTGTGAAAAGCTCGTGGAAGATGCGCTGTCCGCGAACAGCGCGCCGACCTTCACCTGCATCGGTTCGCTCGATGCGGGCTTTTCCTTCTCTTTCTTTCCGCAGGCGCACAGTGCGCACAGAACCGCGCAGACGAGCGCCGCAGCGATCATGCGTTTCATCGTAAAACCTCGCTTTCAAAAGACCGTCCTGCCGAAACAGGACGGTCGGATCATCAGATAAGAAGCAGCAGCCCCAGCCCCAGACCGCCGAACGAGATCAGCATCAGGAACAGCGCGCCGAGCATCATCATAAAGCCCCAGAAACCGACGGTGCCGTAAACGGCAGTCTGCACGACGTGGCTGTTTGCGGCCTGCGAAATGTTCTGCCACTGCAGATACACGTCCGCACCGTCACGGAAGTAGGTGTCGCTCTGAACCGCGTCCTGCGACCGGACTTCTGTGAAACCGCACTCGGTCAGACCTTCTGCGAACATTCTGGACATTTCCGCATCCTTGAAGGTGATGTGCGTCGTCGTGCGCAGCTCGTCGCACGGCGTCGTGTCCCGCAGATGGCCGGGAACGAAGCCCGAGCACCACCAGTAATCGTCATAGGGACGCTCAAATTCGAGATCGTACTCGCCGGTCAGGAGATTCTGCCGACGCAGCTCGGTGCCGATCTTGAGGTAGTCGGCGGAATCTGCGGAGGCATAATGCGCGAATTTTGTCGCGGCATCCTCGTTTTCGGGCTTGGTGTACAGACCGACTTCGCTGCCGTAGAATACCATGCCGTACTGACCCTTCCACATCTGGACCATCCAGTCCTGTCCCTGATAGGTAAAGAACACGCGCACGTAGTCGTATTCAAACAGCATGAGCGGCGCGATCCAGTCGTATGCGAAGTTGAAGCCGAAATAGCGCTGCCAGCAGTCCTTGTCATCGGTATAGTAATAGTCGCCCTTATAGCTGTAGCGGTACCCGAGAATCTGATGCTTTTCCAGCAGCGACCGCCACGGCATTTTGGCGCGCATGACGTAGACCTTGTAGTTTGCCGTCCGGCCGTCCGCGGTCGAAGCGGAGATCGTGGCTGTACCCGGCTTGACGCCTGTCACGACGCCGGAACCATCCACGGTCGCGACGGCGGTATCGCTGCTGCGCCACGTGACGGCGTCCTGCGTGTTGACCGTCAGGGGGATCGTTTTCTTTCTCTGCACGCAGTCGGTCGGCGCGGTGATGGTCAGCGGCTCCGTTTCCGCGGCGAAAGCGAACATGCCGCAGAAGGACAGCAGCATCACCGCGAGCAGGAGGGAGACGGCGCGTTTGATCGGATGCATGGGGGAACACCTCCAGAAAATGTTAAAACTATTCTATTCCGAACCGCTCGGATTTATTCTGAAGCGCGGATGCCGAACAGCGTTTTCGCGTTGCGGCACGTGATATCCAGCAGCGCCTGCACGGACATATCGTGCAGCGGCGCGATCTTTTCGGCGCTGAGCGGGATCAGAGTCGAATCGCAGCGTTTGCCGCGGTAGGGTACGGGCGCCATATAGGGACAGTCCGTTTCCAGCAGCAACCGCCACGGGGGCACGGCAGCCGCGGCTTCCAGCGGCTTGCGCGCGTTCTTGAACGTGACCGCGCCGCCGAAGCCGACGTACAGTCCCAGCTGTACGGCCTCTTTTGCCATCTCGGCGCTGCCGCTGAAGCAGTGCAGCACGCCCTTCGGACGGTACTTGCGCAGCAGCTCCATCGTGTCGCCGTGCGCTTCGCGGTCGTGCACGATCACGGGCAGCCCGAGCTCGATGCTCGCGCGCAGCTGCGCTTCAAAGAAGGCGAGCTGCGTCGGCTTGTCGATATCGTAGTGATAATCGAGACCGATCTCGCCGATCGCGACGCACTTTTTCGACTTCCAGAAGGGGAGCATGCGTTCGGTCAGAGCGCCGACGTCGCCGAACGCCTCGCAGTCCTCCGGATGGATGCCGCACGCGGCGTAGATCCAGTCGTACCGCGCGGACAGCGCGAGCGCGCTTTCGCACGAGTGCAGATTGCACCCGCAGTCTATGACGTACGCGACGCCCTGTGCCGGAAGCGTGTCCAGCAGCGCGAAGCGGTCCGCATCGAACGCCTCGTCGTCGTAGTGGGCGTGCGTGTCAAAAATATTCGTCATCAGCGTATTCTGGAACCGGCAGGCACGCCGTCGAGCATCAGGACCTTGACGTCATCCTCGCCGCAGTCGGCAGCAAGGATCATGCCCTGACTCTCCACGCCGCACAGCACGGCGGGCTTGAGGTTGGTCACGCAGACGACCGTCTTGCCGATCAGATCCTCCGGCTTGTACCATTTGGCGATGCCGGACGCGACGGTACGCGGCTTGCCGGAACCGTCGTCAAGCGCCAGACACAGCAGCTTCTTGGCGCGTTTGACCGGTGCGCAGTCCACGATCTTTGCCGCGGTCAGCTCGACCTTGGCGAAGTCCTCGATGCCGATCTCGGCAAGACCGGGTACGGGCTCCTTCACGGGAGCGGGCTCGGCCGGCTTGTGCCGTTCGGCGATCTCGGCGAGCATTTTTTCGGCGTCGATGCGCGCAAACAGCGGCGTTGCCGTGCCGACTTTATGTCCCTCGGGCAGCGCGCCGAACGCGGACAGTGAATCAAACGCGTCGAGGTCGGTGCCGATCTGCGAGAAGATCTTCTCCGCAGTTTCGGGAATGATGGGTCCCAGCAGGACGGCCAGGAAACGGATGCTTTCCACGAGATTATAGAGTACCGTGGACAGACGGTCGTGCTGCGCTTCGTCCTTTGCGAGCGCCCACGGCAGCGTTTCGTCGATGTATTTGTTGCAGCGCTTTGCCAGCGCGATGACCTCGGCGACGGCGTCCGCCATGCGGAACTCGTCGATCGCTTTCGTCATGGCGGGCACGGCGTTCAGCGCGGCTGCTTTCAGCTCGTCGTCAAAGTCGCCGGCGCACGTTTTGCAGGGCAGAGAACCGCCGAAGTATTTGTTCGCCATCGCGACGGTGCGGTTGACGAGATTGCCGAGAATGTTGGCAAGGTCGGTGTTGTACCGCTCGATGAAGGTTTCGTAGGTCAGCGAGCCGTCGTTGGCGTGCGGCATTTCGCTCAGCAGATAGTACCGCACCGCGTCCGCGCCGAACAGCTCCACCAGCTCGTCCGCGTAGATCGTGTTGCCGCGTGATTTGGACA
>CADAGA010000063.1 GCA_902787275.1 Oscillospiraceae bacterium
CCGGATGCAGCATGGGCGGCGTCGTGGCGATGGCTTATCTGTCCAAGTATGGTGCGAAAGACGTGCAGACGCTGATTCTCAACAACACAGCGTTCCAGGGGATCACGATGGTCGGCGAGATGTTCTGCAAGGATTACGCGGTCGATAAGGAAATGACGATCGAGTATGCGATGCAGTTCACCCAGATGCCGGCGGAACTTAAGGCGTTTATTCGCAAGAGCTTCAACGGCTCGAGAGCGGCGGACCGTCTCGTGGGATTTGCAGGAAAGCTGCTGGAGCAAACGAAGGATCAGACGTCCGCGGAGGTACTGTATCCGCTGTTTGCTTATATGCCGGGGATGTGGTCGTTCGTCAACGCCAAGGATTACGAACGCGCCAAGCAGACCGCGCTCGATCCCGAACTGAACCGCGAGCTGATCCGCAAGATCGACGCCTATCACTACGGCGTTCAGGCGAAGGCGAAGCAGCTGCTTCAAAATGCGATGGCACAGGGCTGCCGGATCGCGATCACGGCGAATTACGGCAAATTTGCCATTCCGCTGACGAAGTCCATGCGCGTGTGCGACGATTACCTGATCGACACAGCGCTCGCGTCCGGCGGAGCGGTCTGCGCCGACGTGTTTGAGACGCTGCCGGAAAACTACCGCCAGCAGCGCGATCGCAAGCACGACCACATTTCACCGGACCGTGTGATCGACGCGTCCACGTGCATGTTCCCGGAGCTGACATGGTTCGTGCGCGACATGGGACATCTCGACTATCCCTACGGGTCGGAGGGCATGGACTTTCTGATGTGGCTCGTCCGGATGGATTCGCAGTATACGATCCGCACGAGCGCGCGTTATCCGCAGTTCATGCGATACGACGTCAAACAGAAAACGCTTTCAGCACAATGAATACAGGCGGCGTCCGGTCGGGCGCCGCTTTTTTATTTCGGTACCGAAAACTTTTTTGAAATTCCCTCTTGTTTCTTGAAAAGGAATGTGCTATAATACCGTATATAGTATGGGGTAATGGGTGGTGTATCGTTTGAAGCAGATTCTTTCCGTCGGGATCGACATCGGCACCTCGACCACCCAGGTTATTTTTTCAAGCCTCAGCGTTGAGAACACTTCCGGCTATTTTACGGTACCGAAGATTTCTATCGTGGGCAAGGATATCCTTTATAAAGGGGAGATCCACCGCACGCCGCTGCGCACCAGAACGCTCATCGACGGCGAGGCCGTCCGAGAGATCGTTGCGGCTGAGTTTCAAAAGGCAGGGTATACGCCCAGCCAGACGGAAACTGGCGCGGTCATCATCACCGGCGAGTCTGCCCGCAAGGAAAACAGCGAGGAAGTGCTGCGCTACCTCAGCGATTTTGCCGGAGAATTCGTCGTTTCCACCGCGGGACCGGACATCGAATCCATCGTTGCCGGAAAGGGAAGCGGTGCGGCGGCGTATTCCGAGGATAACGGCGTTGCCGTGGTCAATCTGGACATCGGCGGCGGCACGACCAACGCGGTTATTTTTGACGACGGTGAAGTCACGGCGAAGGGCTGTCTTGACATCGGCGGCCGGCTTGTGACGGTCGACGCTTCGGGCAGGATCGATTATATCAGCGACAGCGCGCGTCAGGTCGCACAGAGCGTGGGCGTCGAGCTTCGGCAGGGTGACGCGGCACGCATCGAAGACCTGACAAAGCTGTGTGACGGTTACGCGGCCGTTCTCGAGCAGTTCCTCGGCTTGTCCGGGAAAACGTCGCTGCTCGATGCTCTCAAAACGCCCGGCAGCTCCGATTTCGTTCTGCATCCCAAATTGCGCGCAGTCTGTTTTTCCGGCGGCGTTGCGGATTTCGTCTACGGAACGCAGCAGGACCCGTTCCATTTCGGCGACATTGGCGTTCTGCTCGGACAGGCGATCCGCCGCAGCAAAGTCTGCTCGGCGTTTCGCGTGATCGGCGCGGCGGAGACGATCCGTGCGACAGTCGTCGGCGCCGGCACTTACACGACTTCCGTCTCCGGCAGTACCATCGATTATTCCGACGGTCTGTTTCCGCTCAAGAACGTTCCCGTTCTGCGGTTGGACGCGAAGGAACAGGCGGCGTGTTTTGCGGGCGATCCGTCCGTCCTGCGCGAAAAGCTCAAGTGGTTTCTCCAGCAGAACGACTGCAAGAACGCGGTGATCGCCATGGACGGCGAAAGCGATCCGTCCTATATCGCGGTGCAGCGTCTCGCGCAATCGATCGTTGACGGCGCGGACGGCGTGCTCTCGCCGAACGAACCCGTTATGATCGTGCTGCGCCACGACATGGCGAAGGTGCTCGGGCGGCAGGTGCGCGCGCTGCTTGCGGACAAGCGGCCGGTGATCTCGATCGATTCGATCATCGTCCAGCAAAACGACTATATCGACATGGGACGCCCGCTGATGGACGGCATGGTGATCCCGGTCGTGGTGAAAACCTTGATTTTCGGATAACTCTGACGGCAGGAGGAGTTTAATTTGTTCAGAACCTTGCTCTCGGGACAGCAGTTCACCTTTGACAGCGTCAAGGAAGTGCTGGCAAAAGCGAATGAAGAAAAGTCCGGCGATATCCTCGCCGGCGTTGCCGCAAAGTCGGACATCGAGCGTGTCGCGGCTAAGGAAGTTCTGTCCCAGATGACGCTGCACGATCTGCGTGAGAATCCCATCGTTCCGTACGAGGAGGACGACGTCACGCGTCTGAACCAGGACGGTCTGAACGAGACGATCTACGGCTCTATCCAGAGCTGGACAGTCGCCGAGCTTCGCGAATGGATCCTTTCGGGCGACACGACCGAGGCGGACATCCGCCGCGTGTCCAAGGGACTGACGGCGGAGATGGTGGCTGCGGTCTGCAAGCTGATGACGAATCTCGATCTCGTTTACGGCGCGGCAAAGGTACAGGTTCCTGCCCGCTGCAACACGACGATCGGTCTGCGCGGGACGCTGTCCACGCGTCTGCAGCCGAACCATACGACCGACAACGTCGAGGGGATCACCGCCTCACTGTTCGAGGGACTCAGCTACGGATGCGGCGACGCACTGCTGGGTCTGAATCCTGTGAACGATACGGTGTCTAGCCTCTCTGAGGTGCTCAAGCGCCTGGATGAAGTCAAGAATAAATTTGAGATCCCGACGCAGATCTGCGTGCTCGGTCACATCACGACGCAGATCGAGGCGGTCAAGCGCGGTGCGCCGTGCGACATGATCTTCCAGTCGATCGCCGGCAGCGAAAAGGGCAACCGCGCGTTCGGCTTTGGGACGGAGACGGTGCTGGAAGCAAAGGAGCTTTTGAAAAAGCAGGGTACCGCAGCCGGCAACAATGTGATGTATTTTGAAACGGGGCAGGGCAGCGAGCTTTCGAGCGACGCGCATTACGGTGCGGATCAGGTCACGATGGAAGCGAGATGCTACGCATACGCGCGCAATTTCGCGCCGTTTATGGTCAACACCGTCGTCGGCTTCATCGGCCCCGAATACTTATACGACAGCAAGCAGGTTATTCGCGCGGGTCTGGAGGATCATTTCATGGGCAAGCTCTCCGGTATCCCGATGGGCTGCGACTGCTGCTACACGAACCACATGCTTGCCGATCAGAACGATATTGAGAATCTTGCGCTGATGCTCGGCGCCGCCGGAGCGAACTACATTCTCGGCGTGCCGACCAGCGATGATATCATGCTGAACTACCAGACGAACGCATACCATGACGTCGGCGCGATCCGCGAGATCCTCGGCAAGCGTCCGATCTATGAGTTCGACTGCTGGCTTGAGAAACTGGGGATCACCGAAAACGGCAAGCTGACGAAGCGCGCCGGTGATCCGACGATCTTCACGCAGATGAGGGGGCTGGGATGATGGACAACAACGAACTCCTGAGCCGCATCATTGCGGAGGTGCTCGCGGAGATGGGCGGCAGTGTGCCGGCGTCCGCCGTCGAAAGCGCTGTGAAAGCGTCGATGGCTTCAACGGGTGCGGGTGCGTCGCACAGCTCCGGTGCCGCGGACATTGACATCACGACGGATATTACGTCTAAGGAAAGCAAAGCGACGCCGACGCTCGATAATCCCGCCGATATGGATTCTTTGATGCGCATGAAGGGCAAGACGCCCGCTCGTATCGGTGTTGGACGTGCCGGGGGACGGCTCAAAACGCAGACGCTTTTGACGCTGCGTGCCGATCATGCAGCTGCAAAGGATGCCGTGTTCATGGACGTCGATCCTGCGCTGCTGGAAAAAATGGGTCTGTTTTCAGTGACGACGATGTGCACTGACAAGAACCAGTTTCTGACAAGACCCGATCTCGGCAGGAAATTCTCCGACGAAGCGATCCGCGAGATCCAGAGCAAGTGTCAGAAGAATCCCGACGTGCAGATCTACGCCAGCGACGGTCTTTCGTCTACGGCGATCAAGGCAAATCTTGAGAATATCCTTCCCGCGATCATGGACGGACTGAAGGCAAAGGGCATCTCCGTCGGAACACCCTTCTTCGTCAAGTACGGACGCGTGGGTGCTGAGGATGCGATCAGCGAGGCGCTCGGCGCAAAAGTCGTGTGCGTGCTGATCGGCGAACGCCCCGGACTTGCGACCGCAGAAAGCATGAGCGCGTATATCGCCTATAATGCCACGGTCGGCATGCCGGAGGCAAGACGCACGGTGGTGTCCAATATCCATTCCGGCGGTATTGCTGCGGTGGAAGCGGGCGCATATATCGCAGATCTGATCGAAAAGATCCTGAAAGCAAAAAAGAGCGGCGTCGAGCTGCAGAATTAAAAGGGTGATTGAATATGAAACATGATCCGATTCGCACGCAGGTACTCTCTGTTAAAATCATTCCGAACGCTGACCCGATGCTGCTCAAGGCACTCGGCACGCGGGAAGGGGAGCGCAGTCTCGGCATCATCACGACGGACTGCGACGATGTTTCTTACGCCGCGCTGGACGAAGCGACGAAAAAAGCGGTCGTCCGCGTCGTTTATGCACGCAGCATGTATGCCGGCTCGTCCAACGCATCGACGAAGCTCGCCGGTGAATTCATCGGCATCCTTGCCGGCCCCGAACCCGAGGAGGTGCGCAGCGGTCTGCAGGCGATGATCAGCTTCATCGAAAACGACAGTTGCTTCTACAGCGCGAACGACGACGATTCGATCTGCTATTTTGCGCACACGATCTCCCGCACCGGCTCGTTCCTGTCCAAGGAGGCTGACGTGCAGGAGGGCACCGCGATGGCGTATCTGATCGCGCCGCCTCTGGAAGCGATGCTCGGTCTTGATGCGGCTGTCAAGGCTGCGGAAGTCGAGATGAAGGTTTTCTACGGCCCGCCCACGGAGACCAACTTTGCCGGCGGCCTTCTGGTCGGTGACCAGGCGGCGTGCAAAGCGGCGTGTGAAGCGTTTGCAAACACGGTCTGCGAAGTTGCGGACAATCCGCTCGCTTATTAAAAACAGGAGGGATGATCTTTGGCACTCGATAAAGATTTACAATCCATTCAGGAAGTACGCGACCTGATCGCTGCTGCCAAGCGTGCGCAGGCGGTTCTGGCTACATATTCACAGGAAAAGATCGACGCGATCTGCTTTGCAATCGCGCAGGCCGGCGCGCGTCATGCCGAAGAGCTGGCTAAGATGGCCAACCAGGAGACCGGTTTCGGCAAATGGGAGGACAAGGTACTCAAGAACCAGCTCGGCAGCGTCATCCTGTGGGAATCGATCAAGGATATGAAGACGGTCGGTCTGCTGTGCGAGGATCGCAAGAACGGGATCCTCGAATACGGTGTGCCGGTCGGCGTCGTTGCGGCGCTGATCCCGTCGACCAATCCCACCTCCACGACGCTGTACAAGTCTATTATCTCCATCAAGGCGGGCAACGGCATCGTCATCAGCCCGCATCCCGGTGCGAAAAACTGCATCATTGAAACCGCCAAGATCATTCAGGACGCCGCGCGTTCCGCCGGTGCGCCGGACGGTCTGGTGGGTTATATCAGCCTGACCACGATGGAAGCGACCAACGCGCTGCTCAAGCACAGAGACGTCGGACTGATCCTTGCGACGGGCGGCGAAGCGATGGTGCGCGCCGCGTACAGCTCGGGCAACCCCGCCATCGGCGTCGGTCCCGGCAACGGTCCGTCGTTCATCGAGCGCACCGCCGATATTCCGAAGGCGGTCAAGCGTATCTTTGACAGCAAGACGTTCGACAACGGCACGATCTGCGCTTCGGAGCAGTCGATCGTTACCGAGCGCTGCATCGAGAAGAAGGTCGTGGACGAGCTCGAGAAGCAGGGAGGCTACTTCCTTTCGGCGGACGAATCCGAGAAACTGTCCAAGTTTATCCTGCGTGCCAACGGCACGATGAATCCCGCGATCGTCGGCAAGACGGCGCAGAAGATCGCGGATATGGCGGGCATCTCCATCCCGGGCGGCACGCGCGTGCTGATCTCCCGGCAGACGGAAGTGTCCAAGAAGAACCCGTATTCCCGCGAAAAGCTCTGTCCGATCCTTGCGTTCTACGTGGAGGATTCGTGGGAGCAGGCGTGCGAGCGCTCCATTCAGATCCTTTACGTCGAAGGCGCAGGTCATACCATGACCATGCATACGCAGAACGACAATATCGTGCGTGAGTTCGCGCTCAAGAAGCCGGTCTGCCGCTTGCTGGTGAACACGCCCGGTGCACTCGGCGGCGTCGGCGCGACGACGGGGCTTCCGCCCGCATTGACGCTCGGCTGCGGTGCAGTCGGCGGCAGCGCGACGGGCGACAACATCACTCCGAAGCACCTGATGAACATTCGCCGTGTGGCCTACGGACAGAAGGAGCTCGAGCAGCTTCGCGGCGGCTCTGTGCCGAGATCGGCATATTCCGCGCCTGCCGTATCCGGCTCGAATCTGACGACGACCAATCCCGCGCCTACGTCTCCGCCTTCGTTCTCGACGAACGAAGTGGAGCGTATTGCGAAAGAGGTCATTTCTCGTCTGGGTCACGGAGGATAAGGAGAGATTTCGTTGAAAACGCTGTACCGACTGTTTTGCGGCTGTCTCGCGGTTGTGATGCTTTGCGGTCTGTTTGCCTGCGGCAGCGAGCAGAAAGAGACTGCTCCCGCCGTGTCGACAACTGCGCCGCAGCAAAAGCCGCAGATCGATCCCGATGTTAGCGCCGTGCTGCGCAGCTTCTATCAGGATCAGCTCCCGTCAATGGCGCTGCGTACCGGATTGAAGGATGCGCAGGGTGCGGAGATCGCCTGTGACTTCTCCATGCTGCAAAAGGCTGTGTTTGTGGATTACGATGCGGACGGGGAGAAGGAGATCGTTCTGCTGTACGACGTGAGCGAGCGCACCGGCGAAAGAAACCGCGACGTGATCGTTTTCCTGGACGAGAAGGACGGTCAACCCATTGTCGTCGGTTCCGAATCCGGCGCTTACGGCGCGTCCAAGGACGGCGAAACCTATATCCTCTCGCGCTACAACGGCCGTATTTGCAAGGTCTGCTTCCTGAACAGGAGCAGCTATGAAGCGGCTCTGATCCAGTATTTTGAGGACGGCGCGTGGAAAACGTCCGTTACGGCGTATCGGCACATTTCCGATCATGACGGCGTGAAGCTCGAAAACGATTCCTGTTATATCGACCATTCCGGCGGCGATCTGTTCGACGCCGTGAGCGGCAAAAAGGTCTACAGCAAGGAAAAGTACCTGAATTTCCGTACCGTCAATGACAATTACAACAATCTCATCACCGCACTGCTTGCGGAAACGTTGCTTCCATAAGGGGAAACCCTTTTGAAGAATAGAAATTCTGAATACCAGGAGGAAAACAAAATGGCAGAAACATTATTGGCATTAGGCATGGTCGAAACGAAGGGCCTCGTCGGTTCCGTGGAAGCGGCCGATGCGATGGTCAAGGCGGCAAACGTGCACCTGATCGGTAAGGTCCACGTCGGCGGCGGTCTTGTGACCGTTATGGTTCGCGGCGACGTCGGCGCAGTCAAGGCTGCGACGGACGCAGGCGCTGCTGCAGCGTCCAAGGTCGGCGAGCTGATCTCCGTCCACGTCATTCCCAGACCCCACAGCGAAGTCGAGTACATCCTTCCCTCGCTTGAGAAATCTGATAGATGAGGATCCTGACAGAAGCGGACTTACGGTCCTCGCTGTCGCTTGAAGGGATCAAGATCTACACAGTTCCTCCCGATGTATTTATTACCCCGGCGGCAAGAGAATATCTTGCCGTCCGAGGAATCGGGATCGCCGTGAAGAGCGGCGTCAAAACGTGCTATGACGACACCAGACGTGCGGAATCCTCCGCGCGCATGCACGTGTTTGTCGATGCGAAGACCGGAAAGACGTATGACCATAAGCCCGAGGATATGACGCACCTGCGGGGCAATATCCTCATCAAGAAAACCGACCCGGTGATCGACTTCCGCGGGAAGCTCGATCTGCTCGAATCGGAGATCATTCTGGCGCAGATTGTGTCGGAACGGTTGGGGTATGGCCAAATGACGAAGGATCTCGGTGAAACGCTCGACTACACGCGCAATATCCTGGCGTGTGAAGTGCTGCAGAAACCCGTGGATGAGAACGTCACGCTGCTCGGTCTGTCGATACCGGAGCTTCGCCGCGTCTCGCACGACATCAAGACGGAACTGGGACTCAAGACGCATCCGATGCCGGACTACAAAATGGGGGAAATGCCTGCGGTTCTGAACAAGCTGCGCGCACTCGTGCGGCAGACGGAGCTTGCGGGGGCGAGAGCCGTTCCGGATCGCGTGGATATTATCCGCGCGCTGAATCGGCTTTCGAGCTGTATGCATATCCTGTTTTGCCGGTTTTTGGTCGGACAATACGGGTCTAAGTAAGATTGAGGTGCATGCACCATGAATGAAAAAGAGATTCAACAGATCATCTCCTGCGTGCTTGAGCGCTATGCCGGTGCGACGGGAAAGACCGTCGTG
>CADAGA010000064.1 GCA_902787275.1 Oscillospiraceae bacterium
GTTCTCATCATATTCCGTGATGCACATACTGACCACCTCCGCCTTGTGTTTTAACAGAAACGGTTTTATTAAAGAGTCTTCCGGTAATTTACTAATTGCCAAACCGACAACTCGCTTCATCATCATTATCGGGTTTTGGGAACTGATTCTCCGAACTAGATGAACAAACAGCGAGTAATCTCTAAGCGGCAAACAGGCCTTCAGCAGTTCCTGGTTTTTTCCGTAATTTACGTTGATCATCTTTACGGTAACAGCAATATCCGCTTTCGCGTCTTTCGGGAAAGCATCCTGAAGACGCAGTTCCGTTTCATCTCCGTATTCATCTTTGCCGTTGTAAAAACAAACCAGTCTCGGAGCCGGATCGGAGGCTTCCTTCAGGATCTTGGCCTGCTCGCGGCGCGTCTCCTCGATCAGTTCCAGCTCGGCGCCCGCCAGATTCATGCTCGACGGCAGAAGCCAGACGTTTTTACAGTTTGTTTTCCGGATCACGTCCGCCGCCGGCACACCGTTGATGATGCAGTCGTAGACCGACTTTTCCAGCGTTCGTTTGTTGATGCCGAACCCGCTGGTCGCGTTTCCCTGCGGATCGATGTCCACGAGCAGCACTTTATACCCCGCCGCACCGACTGCAGCGGCAAGATTGACGGCAGACGTGGTCTTTCCCACGCCGCCCTTTTGATTGACGATTGCAACGATCTTTCCCATAGCACACGCTCCTTAACTGTTTTATTATATCATAGTACCTGTAAGAATGCAACGAAAAATCCTGTGTTTCACGTGAAACAGCGAAAGAGCAGACCTTTCGGCCTGCCCTTCCGCTGGATGTGGGGTGTGAAAGAGAAAGATATGGTTGGATGGGGTCGGTGGATTTATGCGCCGGAACAATTTGACTGATCCGATTGTCCGGCTTTTTTCGGGATTCGCACGACGTATTCAATATACTCGCTCGTTTCCGTTTTGACCGCGTCAGCCGCGATCCCGGCGCTACGCATGGTATCGACGGCATGATTCAGCGTGTTGACGAACAGACGCACGTCTTTAAACAATTTGAGCGGCTCTTTTCGCTGCGGTTTCGGCGGCTGTAAAAGCTGTGAGACATACGCGTCCGTCTGTGCAGCGCTCATATGCCGCTGCGTGATTTGCGTCAGCGCCTGCTGCATGCGCTCTGCCGTATCAAGCCGAAGCAACGCACGTGCGTGACGCTCCGTCAGCTTCACGCGAATGATCTCCTGCCGAATATCCTCAGGTAAACGCAGCAGACGCAGTTTATTGGAAATCGTGGAAGGCGATTTTCCAAGCCGGCCGGCAACGTCATCCTGCGTCAGATCAAACTGCCGGATCAGCTGCAGGATCGCTTCAGCCTCCTCAAAACAGCCGAGATCCTGTCGCTGGACGTTTTCGAGCAGTGCAAAGACCGCCGAGCATTCGTCCGATACGTCCATGACCATACACGGCAAGCTTCGGATGCCGACGATACGCGCCGCACGCAGACGGCGCTCTCCGGCAATCAGCTCATACGATCCGTCCGGCAGCCGCCGCACGATCAGCGGCTGTAAAACGCCATTTTGGCGAATGCTTTGTGCCAATCCTTCGAGACTGTCCGCGTCAAATTGTGTGCGCGGCTGGCTGCGATTCGGTCGGATCTTTTCCTGCGGAATCAGCAGCACGTGTCCGGCGCTCTTGATCTTGCCCTGCATGATCGTCCTCCGTGTTTTCCGTTCCGACAAGACAAGCATAGCACGCAAACCCTTATAAATCAAGAAAAACCGTTCGCCTGTTTTCGACAGGGAAACGGTTTTCGTTGGATTATCTGATCGGCTGTTTGGCGATTTTTGCCGACGGTCTGGGATATTTTGGCGGAGTTTGCGATATCTTTTTTAAGAAGATCAGCGTCCGTTCTCCTGCGTTCGGCACGATAAACGTCTGCACAGCCTCGATCCTTCCGCCCAGCAGATGGATGGCGTTTTGCGCTTCGGCGATTTCTTCCTCAGATCGCGCAGATTTCATCGCGACAAAAGTACCGCCGACTTTCAGAAACGGCAGACAATACTCACACAGCTCCCGAAGGTTCGCTACGGCACGCGCCGTGACAAAATCAAATTGCTCCCGATATGCCGCCGTTTGACCGGCTTCCTCAGCGCGCATGTGCAGCGTTTGGGCGGAAAGTCCGATCGTTTCCAGCGTTTGGGCGATAAATGTCAGCTTTTTTCGCGTGCTGTCAAGCAGCGTCACGTGCAGATCGGGACGCGCGATCAGAAGCGCAACGCCCGGGAATCCCGCGCCTGTTCCGACGTCGATAAACCTTGCGCCAGCTTTCGGTTCAATATAACGCAGGATCGTCAGACTGTCGATCCAATGCTTATACAACACTTCGGTCGGCTCCGTGATCGCAGTCAGATTCAGATACTCGTTGACCCGAAGCAGCTCCGCCGAATAGCGATCAAACTGTTCCAGCGCGGTTTCATCCAAAGGTACGCCGAGCGCGGCAGCTTCTTTTTGCAGAAGGATTCGGTCGATCATAGTTTGTTCTTCTCCAGATAGATCAATAAAACGGTAATGTCTGCCGGACTGACGCCGGAGATGCGGGACGCCTGTCCCACGTTCTCGGGGCGGATTTTCGACAGCTTTTCGGCGGCTTCGAGTCGAAGTCCCGTGATCTTAGCGTAATCGATCGTTTCCGGCAGCACCCTGCACTCCAGCCGGCGCATCTCCGCGACCTGCGCTTTTTGACGCGCGATATATCCAGCGTATTTGACGTCGATCTCGACCTGTTCAAATATTTCATCCGGCAGATCGGGTCGGGTCGGGTCGAACGGCGTCAGTGCATCATAGTTGAGCTGCGGACGGCGCAGCAAATCGGCGATCTTCGCACCGGTCGTCATCGGTGATGTTCCACGTGAAACAAGTACCTCGTTTAACGCTTTCGACGGCGGAAGCGTCACGGATTCGACGCGCGCAGTCTCTGTCTCGATCAATCCTAATTTTTCCAAGAAGGCATTATATCGTTCTTGCGAGATCAGGCCGACCTCATAACCGAGCTTCGTCAGCCGCCGGTCGGCGTTGTCCTGCCGCAGCAGCAGACGGTACTCGGAGCGCGAAGTCATCATGCGGTACGGATCGGAGCATCCCTTGGTTACGAGATCGTCGATCAGCGTGCCGATATAGGAACTGGCACGGTCGAGGATAAACGGCTTTTTACCCAATATCTTGTTAGCAGCATTGATACCTGCCACAAGACCTTGTGCCGCGGCTTCCTCGTATCCGCTTGAACCGTTGAATTGTCCAGCGCCGAATAAACCGTCCAACTGTAAGAATTCCAGCGTCGGACGCAGTGTAAGCGCGTTGACGCAGTCGTACTCGATCGCATATGCCGTGCGCATGACCTGACAGTGCTCCAGTCCCGGGATACTGTGCAGAAATGCAAGCTGCACATCTTCTGGCAGAGAGGAGGAGAGTCCTTGCAGATACAGTTCCTCCGTCTCCTCGCCGCACGGCTCGATGAACACCTGATGGCGCTCTTTTTCGGCAAATCGGACAACTTTATCCTCAATACTCGGACAGTACCGCGGACCGACGCCGTCGATTTTTCCGCCGTAAAGCGGCGATCTATGCAGATTATTCAGAATAATACGTTTGGTTTCTTCACTCGTATAGGTGATATAGCAGGGAATTTTGTTTCTTACTTCTTTATTAGAATCATAAGAAAACGGTGCGACGCACGGATCGCCGTCCTGCCGTTCCAGCTTTGAAAAATCAACGCTGCGGCGGTTGACGCGCGAGGGCGTACCCGTTTTGAAACGGCGCGTCTCTACACCCAGCGTTTTCAGCGCCTTTGCAAGGCGCACGGCAGGGAACATACCGTCCGGTCCGCTGTCATAGGAGACGTCGCCGACGTAGACTTTTCCGGCAAGAAACGTGCCCGTTGCGAGGATCACGCAGCGCGCTGTATAGACCGCCTCGAGTGCCGTGCGCATCTCCCAGTTTCCGTCCGCATTCCTTTGTAAATCAACGATTTCCGCCTGCCGAAGCTCGAGATTTTCCTGCAGTTCCAGCGCATGCTTCATGTACGCGCTGTACGCACGCCGGTCGACCTGCGCACGCGGTGAATGCACCGCCGGTCCTTTGCCAAGATTGAGCATGCGGCTTTGCAGCGTCGTATGATCGGCAGCCTTTCCCATTTCTCCGCCGAGCGCGTCGATCTCGCGCACCAGATGTCCCTTCGACGTACCTCCGACGGACGGATTGCACGCCATATTGCCGACCCAGTCGAGATTGATCGTAAACACTACCGTTCGGCAGCCGAGCCGCGCGGACGCGAGAGACGCTTCGATACCGGCATGTCCCGCGCCGATGACCGCGACGTCATAGTGTTTTGCGAAATACTCCAACCTGATCACTCCAATTTTTTATGAACCGACATTCTTTTTCCGGACACGCCGCTGCAGCGTAGTCGGCGTCACAGGAGAAATATAGACCGTTTGCTTTCTTTTTTCCTCCGAACAGACGACGTAGGATTTGGGCAGGTCGCCCGGGATCGTCACCGCGTCACCGTTCTGCTCGGCCTTGCGCAGCATTTCACGCGTTGTTTTGGAAACGGTCGTATTGTCCAGATCAAAAATACCGATGATCTCCCGGTATCGTACGACCTTGTCCTGTCCGAGATACAAGTACATATCATTCACCAAAGAACATACCGTTTTCGATGCGGAACGTTTTGAAATTCTGCAGTCGGGAAACGTGTGTCGTATCGCAGCAGGTCAGAAAAACCTGCCAGTTTTTCAGATATTCCAGCAGCAGATTCTGCCGCGCGCTGTCAAGTTCGCTCATAACGTCGTCGAGCAGAATCACAGGGTATTCGCCGCAGACGTCCTTGATCACGTAAGCCTCCGCGAGTTTGAGAGAAAGCGCCGCACTGCGCTGCTGTCCCTGCGAAGCATAGCTTCGCGCAGACAAATCACCGACCTGGATGAGCAGATCATCCTTATGCGGACCGACGCTCGTTTGCAGCCGACGAATATCGCCTTCGCGGTTTCTTTGAAGCGCCGTAAAAAGATTCTCTGTCATCTCATATTCATCGACGGAAAAACTGCGGCTGCTCTGCTGGTATTCCAGACGCAGATCCTCTTTGCCGCCGGAAATCTCTTTATAAATCTCAGCGGCAATACGTGCAGCTTCATCGACGTAATGCAAACGGTACATCGTCAGATGTGCGCCGCACCGTGCGAGCTGCTCGTCCCAGGCATCCAAATAATCTTCCTGTGCGCCGCCGATCGCAATATGCTTCAACAGCGCGTTGCGGTTCGCAAGGATCTTTGCATATTTTAACAGATGTGTGGAATATGCCGGACGGATCATGCTGATGGCGATGTCAAGAAAACGGCGCCGTTCCGCCGGCGCATCCTGTACGATAGACAGGGAGGTCGGTGAAAAAACGACGCTCTGAAACTCGCCGAGAAAACGGCGAGGCGATTCCTTTACTGCTCCGTTGAGCATAAATTCGCGCTTCTGCTGTATGGACAGACGTGCGTCGTTATCCATGCCGTGTGCCGTAAAAGAAAGGGAAACTTTCGCTTCCCTTTGTCCTTTTTCGATCAGTTCCGTGTGCTTGTGCGTGCGGAAACTGTGACATCCGGTAAACATCCAGATGCTCTCGATAATATTCGTTTTTCCCTGACCGTTTTCCCCGAAGATGACGTTTACGCCGGGATCGGGAAACAGTTCGATCCATTTAAGGTTGCGGAAATGCTCCGCACGATAACCGGTTATGACCATGCTTTCAGTCCGTCACTTCATACAGCACGTTTTCAAATTCAGCCACATCGCCGACGTGGAGTTTTTTTCCGCGCTGTGTACAGATCTCGCCGTTTACGCGCACCTCGCCGTCCTGAATCACCAACTTAGCGTGACCGCCCGTCTGTACGGCGTCACAAAGTTTCAGAAAGGCGTCGAGGCGAATAAAAGGCGTGTCGATCGATTTCTGTACCTTTTTCTTTTGCACGATATGTGCTTTGATACGAATTGCCATATTATTCCGCCTTCAGACGCACGGGAAGGATGAGGAACAGGAAGCTGTCTCCCTGCGGCGGAACGATCAGGATCGGCGCAACGGAACCGTTGAGCTGCAGATACACCTCGTCGGTATCGCACACGCGCAGCGCCTCAAGCAGAAAACGGTTATTGAAACCGATCTCGACAGGCGCACCGGTAATCTCCGCGGGAACCTTATCGTTTGCACTGCCAAGAGAAGTCGTACTGGAAATACGGATCTCACCCGCGTCGAAATTGCAGCGAAGCGGACTCTTTATTTTATCGGTAATAATCAGCGAGGTACGTTCGATACTGTCAATGAGCGCCTGCGTATTGACGCGCACCGTCGTAGAAACAAGATTCGGGATTGCCGAACGGTAATTCAAAAATTCACCGTCGAGCAAACGGGAAACAACTGTGAAACTGCCGACCTCAAAAACGATGTGCCGTTTGCCGACACCGATGGAAACCGTTGCGTCCGAATCGCCGGAAAACAATTTCACAACTTCGGAAAGCGTCTTAGCGGGAACGATGAATGTGATCGGGTCGCCCGTATAATCGATCGCTTCCTTGCGCACGGCAAGACGGAAGCCATCCACAGCAATCAGCTTGATCTCGCCCTGTTCGATCTCAAATTTAACGCCTGTATGCACAACTTTATTTTCATTGACCGCGACAGAGAAGATCGTCTGGCGGATCATTTCGCGCAGGATATCCTGCTGCAGAACGATCGGAAAACCGCCCGTGACGGTCGGCAGCTCCGGATACTCATCGGGAGAAATACCGATCAAAGAATACTTCATCTCACCGCTGCGGATGACCGCCATCTGACGCTCATCTGATTCAACAGAAACCGTTTCACCGGGCAGCTTGCGCAGAATGTCGCACAAAATCCGCGCGTTCAAAACGATGCCTCCGTTTTCATCCACACGCGCTTCAACGGACGTTGTAATTCCGAGCTCCAGATCGTATCCCGTAAGAACGAGCTCCGAGCCGAGCGCCTTGATATAGATTCCTTCTATTGCCGGAATAGACGTTTTTGCCGATACGGCACGCTGTACACTTTGGCACGCTGCCGAAAGAGTCGCAGTGTTGCAGATGAATTTCATATCGTTTCCTCCGTTCTGAAAGTGTGTGCTGTATACACACGAAATCATTATAATAGTTGTTATAGTAGTGGGTGTGAAAAATATGGAAAACTCGGAAAAGGTTTGAAATACAAGCGAGTGAAATAAATACGGTTCGTGGAAAATTTTATGGACAGTTTTTCACTCTTCACCGGTGAAAAAGCGGTGAATGGAAAATGTGAAAAACCGGCGGTGAAGAGTTGAAAAAAATGTGGAAAAGATCAGATTTTTTTTCTGCCTTCAATTGCCTTTAGAAGCGTAAATTCATCGGCATATTCGAGGTCGGCGCCGACCGGAACGCCGTAAGCGAGACGGGAAACTTCGATTCCCATGGGCTTGATCAGACGCGCGATAAAGATCGCGGTCGCCTCGCCTTCTGCAGTCGGGTTGGTTGCCATGATGACTTCTTTGACGTTTGTGTCGCTCAAACGCGCCAGAAGCTCCTTGACCGTGATATCCTCTGGACCGACGCCGTTGAGCGGAGAAATCACGCCGTGCAGCACGTGATAAACGCCGTTGTATTCATGCGTGCGTTCAAATGCCATCACGTCGCGTGAGTCCTCCACGACACAGATCGTGCTGCTGTCGCGCGCAGGATCGTCGCAGATGGGACAGAACTGTTCGTCGGTCAGATCGCAGCATTTTTCACAGCGGTGGATTTTGCTGTGCGCTTCGGTCAGCGCGTCCGCAAACGCCTGTACCTCTTTTTCGTTCATAGACAGCACGTGAAAGGCAAGCCTCTGTGCAGACTTATGTCCGATGCCGGGCAGTCGCTCGAACTGGTTGATGAGATTCTGAAGCGGAACGACTTTTTTCATCTCAGAAAAGCCCCGGGATCGACAGACCGCCCTTGGCAGCTTCGATGCCTTTTTCCATTGCTTCGGACGCTTTGCGGATCGCTTCGTTGACCGCGACGATCACCATGTCCTGCAGCATTTCCACATCGTCGGGATCGACGACGTCGGGACTGATGGTGATGGACTGAACCTCGTGTTTGCCGCTGACGACGGCTTCCACAGCGCCGCCGCCTGCAGATGCGGAAAAGGAAGACGATTCAACTTCCGCCTGTACACGTTCCATATCTTCCTGCATTTGCTGAATACGCTGCATCATGCTGCCCTTGTCCATGCCGCCGGGAATTCTTGCTTTCATTGTCATCCTTCGCTTTCTTTATTAAATGTATCGATTTTACGAATCAGGTTTTCAAGCGGGTCTGCTTTTTTTTCTTCCGTGCGATCGTCGAGCATCTCGACGTGCATCTTCTTTCCGCTGACTTTTTCGACGGCGCTTTGGATCGCGCCGGAATACAGCGGCATTGAAAGAAATTGTCCGACTGCGGCGTTGTTCGATTTGATCCGCAGCGTATTGCCGGATACGTAAGCAGACGAGCCGACCAGCAGACCGGAGATCGGTTTGCACGTTTCCTTGAGGATCAGCATCGCTTCCGGCCAGAGTCTGAAGAGAGATGAAGACGGCTGCTGCGGTTCCGGTTCTGCTGCTTCAAGCGGAGATCTGATCTCCGGTATCAATACAGCACTGAATACGGCTCTGGCCGGTGGCGGTGCCGCAGGGGATATCGTGATTCCGGTTTATATCGGCGGTGACATGATTGATGAGATTGTGGTAACGGCTCAGCAGAGAATGAATCTAAGAAGTGGAGGCAGGTAAGATGGCTCATTTGCAGT
>CADAGA010000065.1 GCA_902787275.1 Oscillospiraceae bacterium
TGCGCAGCACTTTTTCGGCCGCGCGTGAGGATCTTCGGGAGCTTCTGGCGCGTTTCGAGATGGGACAGGCCGTGACCGAGGGCGTGGACACCGCGATCGTCGGTCGGCCGAACGTCGGCAAATCGACGCTGATGAATCTGCTGTCCGGCACGGAGAAGTCCATTGTGACGCACATTCCCGGCACGACGCGCGACGTTGTGGAGCAGACTGTGCGCCTGGGCGACGTCGTGCTGCACCTCGCGGACACCGCGGGACTGCGCGATACCGACAACCCGGTCGAACAGATCGGCGTGGAACGCGCGCGCACGAAGCTCGAGCGCGCTGTGCTGGTCTTAGCGGTGTTTGACGGCTCCGAACCGCTGACCGCGGAAGACTGCGCGCTTCTCGAAAGCTGCCGCGGACGGCTGTGCGTCGCGGTGCTCAACAAGGCTGACAGGGGAGAGGCCGTTCCCGAGGCGGAGATACGGCAGTATGCGCCGGCCGTCGTGCGCCTGTGCGCCAAGGACGGCAGCGGGTACGACGAACTGCGCGCCGCCGTGACGAAAGCGCTCGGCACCGACGCGTTTGATCCGTCCGCAGCGATGCTTGCAAACGAGCGGCAGAAGGACTGCTGCGTGCGTGCGGTCGACAGCCTGACGCAGGCGATCGACGCGATCGACGCGGGAATGACGCTCGACGCGGTGAACGTCTGCGCCGACGAATGTATCGGCGCGCTGCTGGAGCTGACCGGAGAAAAAGCGGCCGACGCCGTCGTGCGCGAAGTGTTCTCGCGTTTCTGCGTCGGGAAGTGAAAAAACGGAATACGGTAAAAAAGGCCGGCACAGAGAGTTATCTCCTGTGCCGGTTTTCTGTTTGGAAATGCTGTTTAGCCGAAGTAGCGGTTCAGCAGGCCTTCAAACGCCTTGCCGTGACGGGCTTCGTCCTTGCACATCTCGTGCACGGTGTCGTGCACGGCGTCGTAGCCGAGCTCCTTCGCCTTCTTCGCGAGCGCGAGCTTGCCCTCGGTCGCACCGAACTCCGCGTCGACGCGCAGCTGCAGATTCTTTTTGGTGTCTGCCGTGACGACTTCGCCCAGCAGCTCCGCAAACTTCGCCGCGTGCTCCGCTTCCTCGAACGCGATGCGCTTGTACGCCTCGGCGACTTCGGGATAGCCTTCGCGATCCGCCTGACGGCTCATCGCCAGATACATGCCGACTTCGCTGCATTCGCCGCTGAAGTTCTGGCGCAGACCCTCGACGACCTCGGGATCGAGACCCTTCGCGACGCCGACCTTATGCTCGTCCGCCCAAACGCGTTCCGCGTCCTGGACGAGGAACTTTTCGCCGGGAACACCGCACAGCGGGCACTTTTCGGGCGGTTCGTTACCCTCGTAAACGTAACCGCAGATGGGACATACATACTTTTTCATAGTTTTTACCTCCGTTATTTTATATTACAGT
Source organism: Oscillospiraceae bacterium (assembly GCA_902787275.1). Lineage (GTDB taxonomy): Bacteria > Bacillota > Clostridia > Oscillospirales > Acutalibacteraceae > UBA1425. Next base: position 1,440 of record CADAGA010000065.1, read on the forward strand.
GTAACAAGATCGCTCATGACAAGGTACGCAAAATTCGCGTCCGTCGAGACGGTGACTTCTGCGCCCGAAGTATATTTTTCGATCCACTGCTTTACAGTTTCGATCGTGGGTTTCGTTTCGGTGCCGTTCACGACGGAGACCGCATAGTCGAACGCTGCGTTCAAAAATGCGGCGTACGCCGAAAAGCTCCACGTGGCGACGTGTCCGACAGCGCCGATCTCTTCCGCGCGCAGCTGTTCGAGCGCGTATTCGCTGTCCGTTTCGTGATCGGTCAGATCGACGCCGAGGTCAGCGGCGACAGAGAGCGGGGACGGCAGGAACGTTGCGGGCATGACCATGCCGTAGCGGATCGCCGCGGCCGCGAGCGCACCCTGCGCCTGCGGTTCGGTGCAGATCAGCGCGGTCTTTTCGCTGAACTGTTCGAGCTTGCGCGGCGCGTCCTCGCCGAGGAACAGCTTTGCGGCTTCGAGCGATCTGCCGCTGTCATAAATATCGACGCTGTTCGCCGCTTTAAAGGTGACGCCCTTGTCCTCGCACGCAAGCTCCAGCTCTCTGCGCAGCGCGGCGACGGAGCTGTATTTGCGATGGCGTTCGTTCGAGTAGAATACGAAATTCTCCGCACCCATCTCTTTGGCCTTTTCGACCATCGCCTGTCCCAGAGCCGGGAAATCGACGCTGAGTACCAGATCGGCGTCTTTCGTTTCCGAGCTGCCCTCGTGCGGATTGCAGACGACGATGCAGAGATCGTCGCGCGCCGCACGCACCGCGCGTACCGCGGCGCCGGTTCCCTTGACGCCGTCGGCGAATACGATCGCCTTGACAGACGGGTTTTCCGCGGCTGCCGCTGCGACGTTTTTCATGGCGTTGGGGTCAACGTAAAAATTATCGGGATGCTTGAGAAGCATCACTGTGTCCGGATTTTCCGACGCGATCTCAAAAGCCGCGGCAAAAACCTCCGGCGACTGATTGCGGTCGCCGACCACGATCGCGATCTTGTCTGCGCCCTGCGCCGCGTCCTTTGTCGTCTTTTTCGGATCGCCTGCGCCTTTGCCGCAGCCGAAGGTCAGCAGGATCATGAGAACGGCCAACAGAGCCGCCGTTATTCTTCTGTACATAGGGACCTCTCCCTTCCTAATTCCGATACCTATAGTTTACCAAAACGACGGAATGCTGTCAACCGCGTTTCGGTTCTATTTTTTATCGCTTCGCACGCGTTATGCGCGATGCCACTTCACGCCGGCCGGCGTGTCCTCGAGCACGATGCCCTGCGCCTTCAGCTCGTCGCGGATGCGGTCGGCCTCGGCCCAGTTCTTGGCCTTGCGTGCGGCGGTACGCGCCTCGATCAGCGCTTCGATCTCGCTGTCGAGCGACTTCTCGGCGCGGTTGTAGACGAGACCGAGCACGCCGGTCAGCTCGTCGAACACCTGGATCGCCGCCTCGACGGTGCCCTTGCTCACGCCCTTGCCGAGCACGGACGTGTTGATATCGCGCACCAGCTCGAACACGCTTGCGATCGCGTCCGCGGTGTTCAGATCGTCGTCCATCGCTTCGCAGAACTGCGCTCTTCTCTTGTCGAACTGCGCGAGGATGGCGGCGTCCGCATCGCCCTCTGGCGCGTTCTCCAGCTCGAAATCGAGCGAATCACGGCAGGTGTACAAACGTGTCAGCGACGCTTTGCACTGCTCGATGATGTCCACGCTGTAGTTGATGGGACTGCGGTACTGCGAGGAGATCATGAGATAACGGATCGGCTCGTAGCCGTATTTTTCCGCGACGTCGCGCACGGTGAAGAAGTTGCCCAGCGACTTGGACATCTTCACGTTGTCGACGTTGATGTAGCCGTTGTGCATCCAGTAGTTGGCGAACGGCACGCCGTTGCAGCACTCGCTCTGTGCGATCTCGTTTTCATGGTGCGGGAAGATCAGATCCTGGCCGCCGCAGTGGATGTCGATCGTTTCGCCGAGATAACGGCGCACCATCGCGGAGCACTCGATGTGCCAGCCGGGACGACCCTTGCCCCACGGCGACTCCCAGTAGGGCTCGCCGGGCTTCGCTGCCTTCCAGAGCGCAAAATCCATCGGCTCGCGCTTGACTTCGCCCACCATGATGCGCGCACCGGCCTCGAGATCCTCAAGCGGCTGATGCGAGAGCTTGCCGTACTGCGGGAATTTGGACGGGCTGAAATAGACGTCGCCGTCCGCGTCGTAGGCGTAGCCTTTTTCAACGAGCGTTTCGATGATGTGGATGATCTCGTCGATGTTTTCGGTCGCCTTCGGGTGCACGGTTGCCTCGCGCACGTTCAGACCCTTCGCGTCCGTCCAGAATTCGCGGATGTACGTTTCGGCGATCTCCTTGTACGTTTTGCCTTCCTCGTTGGCGCGCTTGATGATCTTGTCATCGATGTCGGTGAAGTTCTGCACGAACGTCACCTTCATCCCGCGGTACTCGAGGTAGCGGCGCATCACGTCGAACACGCACAGCGGACGTGCGTTGCCGATGTGGATGAAGTTGTAGACCGTCGGGCCGCAGGCGTAGATGCGCACCTCATTCGGGCGGATGGTCTTGAGTTCTTCCTTCGTTCGGGTCATGGTGTTGAATACACGCATAGCTTTAACCTTCCTTACTCAGTTTTTCTTCCAGCTCCCGGATCCGCGCGTCCAGCGCGTCAATGTGCTGCTGGACGGGGTTGGGGATGTGTATCTGGTCGAGCGGGATGCGCTCGCCGTTTTCCTTGATGACCTGCGCCGGCACGCCGACGGCGGTACAGTTGGGCGGGATCTCCGTGAGCACGACGGCGCCCGCGGCGATCTGGCTGTTGTCGCCGACCGTGAAGGGGCCGAGCACCTTCGCGCCCGCGCCGATCATGACGCCGTTGCCGATCGTCGGATGGCGCTTGCCGACGTCCTTTCCCGTGCCGCCGAGCGTCACGCCCTGATAGAGCGTCACGTCGTCGCCGATGATCGCCGTCTCGCCGATCACGACGCCGGTGCCGTGGTCGATGAAAAAGCGGCGGCCGATGGTCGCGGCAGGGTGGATCTCGATGCCGGTCTTGCGCGCCGCACGCTGGCTTATCCAGCGCGCCAAAAAGTGGAGGTTGTGGTGGTAACACCAATATGCCCTGCGGTGCATCCGGATGGCGCGCAGCCCCGGATACAGCAGCAGGATCTCGAGAAAGGAACGCGCGGCAGGGTCTCTGTCCCGTACGCTCTGCACGTCCTCCCGCAGTCTGTCAAACATGAAATCTCTCCTTCAAAAAAACAAACCTCCAAGCCCAAAGGCTCGGAGGCGTAAATACGCGGTTCCACTCCGGTTTGTAACTCTCACGGAAGATCACGGTTCCACCCGGGCGGGCATTTCCTCCCGCCGGCTCCGGAGCGCATTTCGCCGCCGCCGCGCAAGGACGCTTTCACCAAACGCATCCCTCTCTGCTGCGCATGAAACGGGTACTCTTCTCCTTCAATGCCTGTACAAAACATTATATGCGAATCACTTGAAAAAGTCAATTCTTTTTTTCGCCTGTGCAAAGTAGATCACGCCCGACACGACGGCAAGCACCGCCGTCAGCCAGACCAGCGCAAAGGATACCGTGCGGTACAGCTCCACCCGCGCCGCAAACCACGGCACGTACTGTACGGCCTCTCCCAGAAGCAGGATCGCCGCGATGGAGACCATCTGCGCCGCAGTTTTGATTTTGCCGGAAATGCCGGCGGGGATCACGATCCCCTGCGCCGACGCGATCAGCCGCATCGACGTGACGGCGAATTCACGCGTCAGGATCAGCATGACGCTCCAAACACTGCAAAGTCCCATCTGCAAAAACGCCAGGAACGCCGTCGTCGTCAGCACTTTGTCCGCGACGGGATCGAGGAGCTGACCGAACACGGTGATCTGATCGCGTTTGCGCGCGAGCTTTCCGTCGATCGCGTCGGTCACGGATGCCGCCGCAAAAATGATTGCCGAAACCAGGAATCTGTGCGGGAACCCTGCCAGCAAAACTGCCAGAAAAATCGGCGCGATGCAGATGCGTGCGATCGTCAGTTTATTCGGGGTGTTCATTGTTTTCTCCGTTTTGTGTTTGTTTTTTCTCATTTTTGCTCTTTTTCAGGCAGACGACCAGCGCGATCACGATCGCCGCGATACACAGAGGCGTTGCGATCATAATCCCGCCGCCGCCGTGACCGGCTCTGGACGGGTTGAGATAGTCAGATAACAATGGAACGGTAATATCCGCTGCGAACGCCACCCCCCAGAAGATTGCAGCACCGATGACGATGCGCTCGAAAAACCTCGCATACTTTTCAGTCATATTGCACATCCTTTCAGGCATGAAGACATAACTGCACCGTACCGTTCCGACCGTCGGCGTTTACAAGAACAGTATGGTTTCGCAAAGTCAGTTTTTCTTTTCTTTTTTGCTCTTGACGCGACACACGATCCATGTGACCGAGATCGTGACGATGCAGACGATTGCCGCGATCGTGGTCACGATCCCGCCGTAGTCGCCGAAGGGCATTCTGTCCTCGGACTGCCGCACCACGTCGATCAGCCAAGGAATCAAAATGTCTGCAATAAACGCCAGTGCCCAAAAAGCTGCCGTGCCGAGAAGAATGCGCTCGAAGATCTTTCTATACCTTGCGGTCATCGGGATCACTCCTTATGATTCGATGGCGATGGAAAGGCTTATTCGGTTTTCTTATTCCGCGGAAGGCTCCTCTGTCTGTTCCGGTGCGTCTGCCGCCTGTGCCGCGGCGTTTTTCTTTTTCGTGTCAGAGATCATCTTTTTCGTCAGTACGCCGGAGATCAGCAGGAACACAACGATCACGACGACCGGGATCGCCACGACCCACGGATGCTTGTCGACGTCCTTTAAGAGGATGCCGAACAGCGTGTAGACGAGGATCAGCGGGAGGTTGCCGAGCGTTGCGCCGAGCATGTAGTTCGGGAAGGAGATGTTCATCGCGCCGAACAGCAGGCTCGACAGGTCGCCGGGCAGGATGCCGGAGAACTTGACGACGGCGGTCATCTTCCATTCGTTCGCGCCGGCAAAGTCTTCGATCTTGCTGACGGCCTTGAAGCGTTTTTTCAGCGTTTCGACCATACCCGCGCCGGTAAACCGGCCGAGGAAATAGGGGATGACGAGGCTCAGCGTCATGGCGATCAGATTGACCAGCAGCGCGACGGGGTAGTTGGGCATCACGTAGGCGCACACGCCCATCACGACTGCGGGCGGCAGGATCAGGCAGAAGGACTTGACGACCATGATGCCGATCATCACGAGCGACACGATCAGCGTGCCGTTTGCGAACGCGCTCAGTTTTTCGCTCAGCTCCGGGATGTTCTTGGCGTTGATGTTGTATTTTTTCATCAGGATGATGCCGACGACGACCAGTGCGAGCATGATGACGCCGGTGACGATCTGCAGCGCCTTGACGAGCTTGCCGTAGTCTTTCTTTTCAGCCATGGATGCCCCTCCGTTATGCCTTTTTGTGCTTGCGGATGCGTTTTGCGACGTGAACCGCGCCGACGGTCAGCGCCGCGGCAGCGGCCGTGCCGAGCACGACGACGCGCTTGCGGTCGAATTCGTCCGCGCTCATAAAGAACGCAACGCGGTTTGCCGGCGTTTTGCCGACGAGATCGTAGTAGCTGAGCGTGTACGTTTCGACGTTCCACGGATCGTCCTCGCCGATCTCGAACACACGCACGCCGCGGGCACGCTCGGTGCCGTAGCTGCGGAACGACGCGCCGGGCGTCTGGACAATGTGCACGCCGTCGATGTCGCAGGTAAAGTTGTTGGCATGGTCGTGACCGAACACCAGCGCGCACACGTCGCCCTGTTCACGGATCGCGTCGAGCTGACCGAAGTCACGGTCGCACACGTCCGGGTATTCGTCGGCATAGCCGTCGGCCCGGTCCTGATCGAGCTTGCAGGGCAGACCGTCCGGACCGCGCCACTTGACGCAGTTCGGGTCGTGCTCGCCGCAGGGAATGAACAGATCGCGCACCTGCGGAACGGGCACGTGCTGGAACATCAGCGACGGAACGGGCTTGCCGCCGTTTTCCGACTTCAGCTTATCGCTTTCGCGCTTGTACCACTCGACGGCCTCCGGCTTTACGTATTCAAAACCGCTGCCCGTGCCGTCGTCCTTGCCGGCGGAGTCGAGCATCCACAGATTGAATACGACCTTCTCGCCGTCGCTGCCGTAGATCGGTACGTTATAGGTATCGCAGTCAAGCTGCGGCTCGGTATCGTTGAGACCGAAAAAGTGCGGATAATCCTTGAAAAGATCCGCCTGCTGCTGCTTGGTGATCGGATTCAGATCGTCGTGGTTGCCGAAGATCATGCAAAAGGGGATGCCGCGCTTTTCGACCGGCGCGAGGACGTGGTAGAGCGCCTGCTGCATGTGCAGCAAGATCACGGACAGATCGTTCGTTTTCCGGCCGATATAATCCTCGTTCAGATGGTTGCCGTGGATGTTGTCGCCCGTAAAGACGACGAGATCGGGCTTTACGGTATCGTAGGCCGCCGCGAGCATCTGCGGCAGCGCGCAGCGCACGAAGTGCATATCCTGTGCGTCGCTGACCTGCAGGATCTTCAGCTTGCGCCCTTTCGGAAAACAGATTTTTCGTTCGACCTGCATAGTGTTATTCCCCCATCACTTCGCGGAGATATCTGACGGAAGCTGCGGCCTCTTCGTCGAGTCGAGCGTCGTCAGCACCGCCGGACAGGTCGCGCCAGAGCGAGACGTTCTTGCCGACCGTGCCGCCCATGCGCACGAACGGCTCCATGACGACGTAGCCGTCGTAGCCGATCCCGCGCAGCGCGTCGCCGATCGCAGCCCAGTCCATCCGGCCGCCGGCGTACGGGCAGCGGCGGTTCGCCTCGCCGACGTGGAAGTGACCGAGCACCCCTTTCGTCTTTTGGATGGCGCCAGTCAGGGAATCCTCTTCGATATTCATGTGGAACGTGTCGAGCATCGCTTTGACGTTGGGCTTGTCCACCGCCTTGACGTAGTCGACGTCCTCATACGATTCGTTGATCATGTAGCCCTCGAAGCGGTTGAGCGACTCCATGCACAGCGTCACGCCGCGATCCGCCGCCAGATCGGCAAGACGGCGCATGTTTTTGATGCTGCGTTCGGTGTCGGCGGCCTTGTCGAAGCCGGACGCAAAATCGACCGGCCAGTAGGAGTACAGCGCGCCGCCGATGCGGTCAATGCCCGCCAGCTCCATCTTGCGGAACACGTCGGCGTAGAAGGCGAGCGTGCGTT